>JAJYJR010000772.1 GCA_021789355.1 Chloroflexota bacterium
CCAGCGCTTCGTCGTCGGCGTCGCCATCGGCGTGACCGACCAGCAGGCGCCAGTCAACAACTTCCCGCGCGAGCGCGCCGGCCTCGACGAGATCGCTACCTTCACCAGCGCCTAGCCGTTGCCGCGCTCCGAACGCGGCCGCCCGCAGGCGCCCAGCAACAGACCCGGGGCCAGCGCGATCGTGGCTCGGCCGGAGCGCGAGCCGTAGCCCAAGGCAAGAAGGAAGGAGGCCACCGAGCGGTGACCCATCAGACGGCGCGGATTGTTGGTCGGGACGGGGGGATTCGAGCCCGCGACCCCTTGAACCCCATGAAGAAACGGGTTCCCATAGACCCGCGGAGGGCTGGGGGCGCCGGCGGACGACCGAAGGCGCCGGGGGCCTCCAAAGACCCTTGCTATTCAGACAGCAACGAACGAGCAGGCGGGCGCTCGGTGTAGCTGCGCGGTGATCAGCGGGGACCGATGGGGCACCCGAATGTGAACAAGACTGTGGACAAGATCTTGAGACCTATGTACTCCATCTCTTCGGGAGACGGCCGCGCCGTTCGGTCACATGGCCCTCGGGGCTTCGGGCCGGCACCGGCCGACTGCCCCGGGCTCAGTGGACCGCCGTTGCACGGCGATCACGTTGGCGCGGCCCAGACACCCGCAGGCGTCAGCGCCCTGGCCGCACCGCTCGGAACCGACGCCACAGAAGGAGGTCGTAGACGATCTTGAGACCTCCGGCGAGCAGGAACGGGACACCCATCAACGCTGGGTTCGCGAGCAGCGGGCCGGCGATCGCCGGCGCCAGGGCGGCGCCGGTCGTGCGCGCGACTCCGGTAATGCCGGCGGCGGACGATCGTTCGTCTGGGTCGACGACCGCCATGGTGTACGACTGGCGAGTCGGGACATCCATCTGCGAGATCGAGAACCGCAGGAGCAGCACCCCGATCGCGAGGGGTAGCGTCGGCATCAGCGGCACCATCACGAGCAGCACGTTCGAGGGGATGTGGGTGAAGACCATCGTGTTGAGCAGGCCGATCCGGTCGGCGATGCGGGCTGCAGCGAGCGCGGACACCCCCGCCAGGAGGTTGGCGCCGAGGAAGATGGCGCCCAGGGCCGCGGGCTCGACCTGGAAGCGGACGTGGAACCAGTAGGCGACGAAGGTCTGCACCACGAGTCCGCCGCCGAAGGCGTCGAGGGAGAACAAGCCGGCGAGCGTGAGCACCACTCGCCGGGACTTGTGCAGGCCGAGCCGTTGGGCTGGCTGGTTGGTCGTTTGAGCTTTCGCCTCGACCCCAGGCGAGAGTCCGGAGAGCACCCAGGCGAGGACGAGCCCCAAGGCCGCATAGCCAAGCACGACGGCCCGGTAGCTCTCGTACGGGGCCACCCCCTTGTGTTGCAGAGCACCCGCGAGCCCACCACCGGCCAGCGCCCCGACCGCGGTCGCGATCGATCCGACCAGGTTGTACCAGGCGAACACGCGGGTGCGGGCCGTATCGGCGGTGGCCTCGGAGAGCGCCGCTTGCTCCACGGCCACGAACGGACCGACCTCGTTGCCGCTCGGGCTGATCACACCGACCGTCGCGGCGATCAGGAGCAGCGTGAAATCTCTCGTCAGCGCGAACACCACACCGGCGGCCAACATGAGCCCAGCGCCGACAAGCAGGGTGCGCCGCCGGCCGAAGCGGTCGGCCGAGGTCGTCAGCCACAGCGACACCATCGTGTCACCAGCCAGCGTGAGAGCGAGGAGGGCGCCGATGGCCCCGGGGGACAGCCCGGCCGCCGCCAGGTAGAGCGCCAGCACCACCGAGAGGAACCCGTACGCAAACAGCCGCAGCGCCCGGCTGGCGAAAAGACGGCGGGCGTCAGGCGGGAGGGTCGGCGGCATGATCCTCGAGCGTCGTCTACGGTCCGGTGTATCGCGCGATGCGCAGGACAGGGTGGCCTCCGATGTCCTTCAGAGGAAAGTAGAGCAAATGGGTCTCGCGATCCACACCCACGACGTGGGCAGCAGGTGCAAAGAACCCTTCCTCCAGCTTCACGAGCCTCCCTCCCGTGACGTCGAAGATCGACACCATCCCTGACTCGGAGGCCACGAACAGCCTGTGCGTAGAGGGATCGACGTCCAGGACGTCCACGTCCTCGCCCACGCTCGCAACTGCCTTCACCGTGTGGTCCTTGAGGCTGAAGGCACACACGGAGGCGTTTCCCTCACCGGCGACGAATGCGGTCTGCGTGGAGGGGTCGACGGCGATGCCATGGGCGCCCTTCACACCAGGCAACGCCCAGCCGCCCACCACCGAGAGGCTCTCGGGACCGATGGCGACCAGCTCGTCGGTCGAGCCGACTGCCACGAGAATCCGCCCAGTGCTGGGGTCGAAGCGCGTGTTGCCCACATCACCGCCCACCGGGATCTTCTTGACGACCTCGTTCGTCCTGGCGTCGATCACCACGCAGTTGCCGCCGTGCTGGTCGCTCACAAAGAGGCGCTGGACGGCGCCCACGTAGTCGAGTCCGTCGACGTTCCCGGCTGCGATGCGCCCGGTGATCTTGAGGGATGTGGCGTCGAGCACGATCACCTCGCTGCTCCCGGCCGCCGCGGCGTAGATCAGGCCTAGCTCAGGAACTGCCAGGACACCGCGCACGCGAGGCGTCCCCTCGGCAACTCCGAGCACCATGGGAGGGGACGTGCTTACCGCCACGACCGTTCCATCGCCCATGTGGGCGAGGTACACGCGGTGAGACGCTGAGTCCACCGAGATGTAGTCCATGCGGGTGGCGCCGCCAGGGAGCGGGAGGTCCGTCTCCACTTCCAGGGATAGCGTCCCCGGCTTGGCAGCAACGGCAGGAAAACCTCGGACCACCACCACACACGTCAGGATAGCCGCCCACAACCGACTCGAGTTGATATGCCACATGCTCCACCTTCTTTCACCGTGCCCCCGGTGCGGTGCCATCGCGTCAATTCTGCATGCTCGCCGTCCGGCCGAGCGCGGCTCTTAGCTCCTTGGCCAAATCTTCTGCGCGGCCGAGGCCCCAGAAGTGCGGGAATAGGATTCGCGGCTGCTCGCCCGCCATGTGCTGGTGGATCGCGACGACGTTGATGCCGGCCGCCCGCAGCGCCTTGAGAACTCCCTGTAGCTCGGTCTCGAGCATGGCAAAGTCGCCATCCACCACCGCCTTGTCGGCCGAGCCGGCGAACGCCGCCCAAGTGTTGACTCCCATGGCATTGCCGACCTTCATGTCGTTCATTGTGGTCGCGCGGCCGACGACGACCTTGTAGACGCATGCAGTCAG
>JAJYJR010000773.1 GCA_021789355.1 Chloroflexota bacterium
TCGCCGGTGCGTTCCGGTTCGATGCCCGGCGCGACGAGGTGTTCCGAGCCATCTGCGATCCGGCGACGCTGATGGCGGTGATCCCGGGGTGCGAGGCGATCGAGCAGATCGCCCCGGACGAGTACCGGGGCAGGATCACGATGCGGCTCCCCGGGTTCGCGGGAAGTTACAGGACGAGCGTCCGCCTCGTGGATGCGGTACCCCCGGACCGGGCAGGGCTCGAGGGCAGCGTGGACGGCGCGCTCGGCTCGATCCGCGGGCGTGCGGACTTCTCCCTCGCCGGCGAACCTTACGCGACGCTCCTGGACTATGCCGGCCAAGCGGTCGTCCAGGGTCCGCTCGCGCGGCTCGACTCCCGCTTCGTCGAGCGCTTGGCCGAATCGCTCGTCAACCAGGGGCTCCAGGCCCTCGACCGTCGTCTCACCGCTGACAGGTCCGCAGCCGCCGTGACCGACGAGCGGCAACCACCCAGGGAGGCGCCCGAGTGACCGTCACCGACTACTTCCTGCCGGGATCCCTCTCCGAGGCACTCGACCTGCTCGGGGCGCACGGGCCCTCCCTGATGGTGATGGCGGGCGGCACCGTGGCGATGCCGCTCGTCAACGACGGGATCTCCCTGCCCAGGAAGGTCATGGGGCTGCGCCATGCCGGCCTGGACGAGCTCCGCGAGGAGGACGGCGGACTGCACATCGGCGCGACCGTGACCCTGACCCGGCTGCTCCGGCAGCGGGCCGTCCCCATGCTGTCCGAGGCCGCCCGGAGCACCGCCAGCTGGTCCGTGCGCAACATGGCGACCGTCGGCGGCAATCTCTTCACGCCTCCGCCCGGCGGGGACGTCGCCGTGGCGCTGCTGGCGCTGGACGCCTCGGTGACGCTCGCGGGCCCGGCGGGCACGCGGGTGGTGCCGCTGGGGGCCTTCCACACCGGCTTCATGACGAACGTGCTGCAGGACGGCGAGCTGGTCACCGGCCTCCGCCTGCCAGCCGTGGCCGGCGACACCGCGTACCTCAAGTTCGGTCGCAAGGCGTCGAACACGCCGTCGGTGGTGACGGTCGCGGTGCGCGTGGCACGACGGGGCGAGACGGTGACCGATGCCCGAATCGCGCTCGGTGCCGCCGGCCCGCACCCGCTGCGCGCCGGTGCGGCGGAGCGGGCGCTCGTGGGATCGACGCTCGGTCCCGAGGTGATCGAGGCCGTGGCCGCTATGGCCGCCGAGGAGAGCCAGCCCTTCAGCGACGGGGTGGCCAGCGAGTGGTATCGCCGCAGGATGGTCCGGCTGTTCGTCACCCGGGCGCTCGACCGGATCCGGCAGGGCGGGGAGGGTCGATAAGGTGGCTTCCGTCATCGTGAACTTCGAGCTCTGCGGGCGGGACGTCGAGGTCCTGGTCAAGCCCATGGCCACGCTGCAGTCCGTGCTGCGCAACCAGCTGGGCCATACGGCCACGAAGGAGGGCTGCCGGCAGGGCGGCTGCGGGAGCTGCACCGTCCTGGTGGACGGCGAGCCGATGCTGTCCTGCCTGCTACCCGTGGAGGACGTGGCCGGACGACGGGTGACGACCCTCGAGGGGATCACGCCGATCGGCGGTCTCGATCCGATCCAGGAGGCCTTTCTGGAATCCAACGGCTTCCAGTGCGGGTACTGCACGCCCGGGATGGTGATGGTCACCAGGGCGCTGCTCGGTCACGACCCGCAGCCGACCCGGGAGACGATCGTCGAGGCCATCTCCGGCAACCTCTGCCGCTGCACCGGCTACCAGCCCATCGTCGATGCGATCGAGAAGGCGGCGGACCGGCTGAGCGGTGCCGGCGAGCAGACGGGAGGGCGATGACGATGCCGGAAGAGCTCAACGTCGTCGGCAGGTCGGTCGTCCGCAGCGACGGAGTCGGCCACGTGACCGGCCGGACCCGGTTCGCGGGGGATCTCGTCTTCCCCGGGATGCTCCACCTGAAGATGGTCCGCAACCCCCTTCACCACGCGCGGATCCGGGGCGTGGACCTCGGGGAAGCTGAGCGGGTGCCCGGCTTCGTGCGCGCGCTCACGTGGAGGGACGTGCCACACAACGTCTACACCATCCTGTCGCTCATCGGGGTCGAGCCCGAGGAGGAGTTCGTCCTGGCGCAGGACCGCGTGCGCTACAAGGGCGAGCCGATCGTCGCGGTCGTGGCCGAGAGCGAGGCGGCGGCGTTCGAGGCGGTGTCGAAGGTCCGCCTCGACCTCGAGGAGCTGCCGGCGGTGTTCGACGTGGAGGAGGCGCTCCGCCCCGACGCGCCGGTCGTCACCGACTGGGGCAACAACACCTTCATGTTCGAGGGACATCCGTCGCGGCGGGTGCGCCTCGGTGACGTGGAGGCCGGCTTCGCCATGGCCGACTACATCGTGGAGGCCGTGTACAACTCGAGCCCGATCGAGCAGGCTCCGACGGAGACGACGGGCTGCGTGGCGGTCCCGGAGGCAAACGGGCGGTACACCGTCTACACGAACACCCAGGCGCTCTACTTCAGCCTGGACAACACCGCGATCATCCTGCAGGTCCCCGGCAAGCTGCTCCACTTCGTCGGCGGAACGGTCGGCGGCGGCTTCGGCGGCAAGGTCGACGTCATCGTCGAGCCGATCGCCACGCTGGCCGCGATGAAGACGGGCCGACCGGTGCGCTACGTCTTCAGCCGCTCGGAGGAGATGCAGGTCTCGTCGACGCGGAGCGCGTGGCGGATCTACATGAAGGACGGCGTCGCCAGGGACGGGCACATCCTAGCCCGCAAGGTGACGAGCTACGCGGACTCCGGCGCGTACAGCCGCCAGACGCCGTACGCCCTGACCAAGCACGCGGCGAACGCGGCAGGACCCTATGCGATCCCGAACGTCTCGATCGACGCGTACTGCGTCTACACCAACCGCACGCCGGCCAGCGCGATGCGCGGCTTCGGGGTGACCATGGCGTCCTTCGCCCTCGAGGTGCAGATGGACCGGATCGCTGAGCGGGTCGGCATGGACCCCTGGACCATCCGCCTCATCAACGCCTATCACAACGGGGACCTGAAGCCCCACCGCAAGATCGCCGAGGACGCGACCCTGATCGAGACGATTCAGGCGGCCGCGGCGCTCGTCGGGCACGAGCTGACCGACGAGCAAGACACCATGACGTCGGCACCGCGAAGTTCCCTGGAGGGAGTCCGCTAGCCATGGCGAAGCTGCGCGGCACGGGGATCGCCGCGGTCAACTACCCCACCGGCATGAACCTGGGCGGCGACCCGTCGCAGGCCCTCATCCACGCCACGACGAG
>JAJYJR010000774.1 GCA_021789355.1 Chloroflexota bacterium
CTGGGGCGCCGACCACCACGGCACCGTGGCACGCGTGCGGAACGCGGCCCAGGCCCTCGGCTTCGACAAGGCCGCGGTCGAGATGCTGCTGATCGCCTGGGTGCGCTTCGTGCGCGACGGCCAGGAGGTCTCGATGTCCAAGCGTGCCGGCGAGTTCATCACGCTCGACGAGCTGCTCGAGGAGATCGGGGTGGACGCGGCGCGCTGGTTCATCGCCGCGCGCGGGCACACCAGCGGCATCGACTTCGACATCGAGCTCGCCAAGAAGCAGTCGTCGGAGAACCCCGTGTACTACGTGCAGTACGCGCACGCCCGGATCAGCTCGATCCTGCGGAAGGCGGCGGAGGCCGGACTCGCCCCTGCGGATTCACCCACGTCGCCCGGTCGTTCCGAGTCCCAGGGCCGGCCTGCCGCGGCAGACGACGAGCCCGCGGTGGGGCTGGCGAGCGCCCTGGGAGACGACGAGATCGCCCTCGGCCTGGCCAAGCTCCTCCTGCGCCTTCCCGAGGTGGTCGAGGACGCCGCGGCACAGCACGAGACGCAGGGCGTGACCGCGTACGCGACCGAGCTGGCGACCGCCTTCCACGCCTTCTACCGGGACCGGCGCGTGGTCGACACGGCCGACCCGGCCACCTCCCGCGCGCGTCTCGCGCTGGTGACCGCGACGCGCATCACGCTCGCGAACACGCTCGCGCTGCT
The DNA here is from genome assembly GCA_021789355.1 of Chloroflexota bacterium. The sequence continues at coordinate 700 of JAJYJR010000774.1, forward strand.
GGGGATCTCGGCGCCGGACTCGATGTAGGCACGCCGCAGGCGGGCGTCTGCGTGTCGTCATGGGGTCCGGCACGCCGCCACGGGTTCGTCCCAGCCGGCCATCTACCCGCCGTCGGCTGCCGACCGTCCCGGCCGCCCTCAGCTTCCGACGGACCCGGCCGCCCGCGCCAGCGTCGACTGATCCGAGGCGAGCAGCAGGGTGACCGTCGTGCCGGAGACGCTCTCCAGGTGGGGACCGGCCACGGACGCGGCCTGCGCCGCCCCGAGCAGCCGGCCCGCCGCTGTCGCGAACGCGCCGGCGTCGCCGGCCGTCGCCCAGGTCGAGCGCCAGGCGATGACCCATGCGCCTGCCGGGCCGTCCCACTGCACGACCTGGTCGCCCTCCCAGCCGGCCGCGAGCTGCGTTGCGTCGGCCGAGGCAAGCGCCTGCGCCAGCCAGACCTGGAACGTGAGCTCGCCCATCGTGTCGAGGTACGTGCGCGTCCAGCCGGCCCCGAGCGCCTTGCCGAGCACCGGGGCGACGACCGCGGTGGGGTGCCAGCCGGCCAGGTAGCGGTCGGGATGGAGGATCTCGGACGTGGAGCCCGGCGGCCGCGCATAGGCCTCGTCGACCGCCGCCCAGCCGCCCTGCTGGTAGAGCGCCGTCACGAACGACAGCCCGTCGAGGTACGGGAAGAGCAGGGTACGGCTGACCAGCGGCGGCGTGCCGGCGGGCACCGGTGGCTGCAGCGACTGCAGGAGCAGCTGCCCGAGATCCACCAGGTCGGAGAGTGAGAAGTGGGCCTGCATCCAGAGGCCGCTGAGCAGGGTCGCGTCGCCTTCGATCAGGGCGTGGAGCGCCAGCACCCGGTCGGTCGGGAACGAGGAGTCGACGCCGAGCTTTGCGAAGTCGAAGTGCTGGTCCTGGAGGGCGTGCGTGTACTCGTGCGCGACCGTGAAGCGCGCGGTCAGGCCGAAGTCGCCGACGCGGTTGACGATGGTCATCGAGTGGGACGCCGGGTCGTAGAAACCGAGCACCTGCGACGTGAGCGTGGCAAGCGAGAGAGCCCTCAGGTCGAGGCCGGGGCTGGCGAGGCCGAGACGGACGAGGAGGTCCTGCTCGGCGACCGTTGCGGCCGCGGTATCCGGCGCGTCCAGCTGCTGCTCCAGCGACTGGCGGAGCTGGGCAGGGTCGATGAACCGGGTGGGAACCGTGCGCAGGGGCTCGAGCTGGCGCAGCGGTGGCACCTGGGCCTCGACCGCGGCAACTTCGGCGGCGAGCTCCCGGGACGGGGCGGGTGTGGACGATGGGAGCAGGCTGGTGGCCGACGGTGCTGTGCTGGCTTTCGATGGGAGCGGGCCGGAGGCCGATGGGACTGTGCTGGTGGCCCGGGTCGGGGCCGGCGTCGCGACCGCGGGGCGCGGGACGTCGCTGCGGATCCACACGGCGGACGCACTCGCGACCAGGACCAGCGCGACGGCGACGGCGAGTCGGGTGAACCGGCTGTCTCCCCGGCGCGGCGGTTGGCGCGGGCCGGGCAGGACAGGCGTCCGGTCGGCCGGTTCCGTCGCGGCCGGATCGAACCCGCGCACGCCGGGCACGGCGAGGTCCGGCTCCCGCTCGCCGGGCACGGCGAGGTCCGGCGCCCGCTCGCCGGGCAGCCTCGACGCGGGGCCGCGCTCGTCGGTCATGGTCCGCATTGTGGCAGGCCGTGGTGGCCGGCGAACCAGTCCCCGATGGACGTTCGGACCCGTGCCAGGATCGGGCCCACGCCGCATCCTCGCCAGTGCCGCATCCTGGCCGGCGCGTCGGCCGCATCCCGGTCGGGTCGCCGCCGCCAGATTGGCGCCCGAGGAACGCGGACAGGATCGTGACCGCCGGATTCTCGGCGGGAGACAACCTGGAAGCGGTCCCCGGTTCCTGATCCTTCACGCTCCCCCCGATCGTGCTCGTAACGGGGGGTATCGCCACGTCGGCACGCGTCAGGGCATCGATCCGGGTCGCGCCGCAATCCGGGCAGGACAATCTGGCGGACGGTCGGGCAAGCGATCGGGGCTGCCACGCTGGCGGCTGCAACGATGACGGGCGACAGGCAGCCGTGCCGCGGCGAGCTCCGGACGACCACGGACGAAGGGCAACGGTGCCGCGGCGGCCTCCGGACCCCACATGTCGCATACCCGATACGAGCGTTGAGCTTCCTTAACCATCAGGGGGCTTTCTCCTTCACGCTCGGCCCCTAACGTATGAGCAACGGAACCGAGAAGCCTCCCTTCCAGTTCCTACCTCCCTCCCTCCGAACGAGGGCGCCGATTGGGCAGGCGCCCTCGTTCCCTTTTCTGGGACAATCCCGTCGATGGAGATCACCTGGTACGGCAGCGCCTGCGTGCGCCTGCGAGGGCGAGAAGGAACACTGGTCGCCGACGCGTTCCCGTCGGTCGTGGGCCCCACCGGCCGCGGCCTGACCGCCGACCTGATGACGTACTCGCATCCCGATCCCAATCCGGCCCCCACGACCCGCTCGAACGGCCGCAAGCCCGGGGCGGACGAGGGCGTCCCGACCAGCCTCCTCCCCGCCTTCCGCCTGACGGGGCCGGGCGAGTA
>JAJYJR010000775.1 GCA_021789355.1 Chloroflexota bacterium
TGATCGTGAGCTCGAACAAGACCTTCAGCGCCTGGACCGAGATCTTCGGCGATCCGGTGGCCGTGGCCGCGATGGTCGACCGGCTCGTGCACCACGCCGAGGTCATCGTCCTCAAGGGCGAGAGCTACAGGCTTCGGGGCAAGCGGGAGGAGGTGCTGACGGGCGAGAAGCAGCGCTGACCTGCTCAGGTTTCAGCCGGCGATTTCAGCTCAGGTTTCGACCGGCGTTGACACCAGGGCTGGCGGCATCGCTATCGGCAACGCGGCGCGGGATCGTCTCGCGTGGCGCCCGGCCCCTCTCAGTGCCGGCGCCCGAACGACCGCGCGGCCCACTGGCGGCTCGCCACGGCCGTCTTCGCAGAGCACTCGGGCGCGTCCTCCAGAGGTGCACGGGCGAGCCCGCTTGCCTTCGGGGGTTACAGCCAATGGCTGTCCCCAAGCGACGGGTCCGGCGTGCTACGAGGGGCGACTCCCTGCAGGGCCTGCGCTGGGTTTCTTCCGGTAACTGGTCCCCGCCACCCTGAGCTCGGCGAGCCGTCGCTCGTACGCGTCGCGCGGCAAGAGGACCCACTGCGACCACGACTTGACCTTCCGCCCGCCGGCGTACGGGGTGCGGTGGGTCTCCCGCCGGATGAGGCCGGCGGCCTCGGCCTGCTCCAGGAGCTGGCGCGCCCAGCGGTAGTCGCGCCCGTGCCTTTGTGCCCAGAGCTCGAGGTGGGTGGAGAGGCGCCCGTCCCGGTTGGCCAGGTGGGGCGTGCCCCGCCGCGGGCGACCGGCCTGGGGCACGCTGACCGGATCCCAGTGGGCGTACAGGTAGGGCAGCAGGTCGTCGATCAGGAGCCGCCAGGTGGCGTCGGCGGCCCGCGCGGCTCCGGCGTCTGGCTGCTCGACTGCGGTCCGCCGGGACGCGTCCGCCCCAGCGGCCGCTCCTGCCCGCGGGTTCGGGAAGTGGAGGGCCGCCAGCGCGGCGTCATACGCCTGCCAGGCCTCCCAGCGGGCGATGACGTCCCGGACCCCGGGCGCGACCCGGAAGGGATCGCCGCCCTCGTAGGCGACGAGGTTGCAGGCGTGCAGATAGGCCACCTCGCTCGGGCGCGGGGTCGACGGCGGCACCGGCGTTAGGAGCCGGCCCAGCCACGAGCGCGGCTCGGCTGCGCCCGGTGCCGCGGCACCTGCCTGCCCTCCCGCCATGTCGCGCCGCGCCTCCCTGCCGAGGCGCCGGTGCACCCCGCTCTGGGGATCCTCGTGGGCGGAGTGCGGCGGTCAACTGCTGAGGCCGTCATGCACCGCACCGCAGCATGTGCGTCACAGCCGGTTCGGCCCTGTGCGGCAGGAAGTGTTGTGGGGGGTTGGTTTCCCGATCCCCTTCGGAGGCGGCATGGCCCTTGACAACCATGCCTGGCCTTCTACCATGCGACACATGGTAGCCGCGGACGCGTCGCGAGTGATGACGGAGCTGCGGCGCGGCGTCGTCGAGCACTGCGTGCTCGCGCTCATCGGCGAGGGCGAGTCGTATGCCTTCGACATCGTGAAAGTGCTGGCCGCCCGCCACCTCGTGACGAGCGAAGGGACGATCTACCCGCTCCTCGCACGGCTTCGTCGGGACGGGCTCGTGGCCACGAACTGGCGCGAGTCGAGCTCGGGACCTCCGCGGCGCTACTACCGACTGACCGACGACGGTCGCCGGGCCCTCGATGTGTTCGTCGCCGAGTGGTCCGCCTTCAGGACGGCGGTGGATGCGCTGCTGAACGCGCGCGTGGCAGCGGAGGTGCGTGATGGACGCTGAAGGGCTGATCCGCGAGTACCTCGATCGCCTCGGGACGCTCGCGCGCGAGCGCACCCCCGACCAGGCCGAGGAGATCGTCGCCGGCGTGCGGGAGCACATCGAGGCGGCGCTCGCGGAGGCCGGCCGGAGAGACGAGGCCACCGTCCGGACGGTCCTCGACGGCCTGGGCAGTCCGGAGGCGATCATCGCCGCGGGGACATCCGAGGACGACCAACGGCGCGCAGCGGTGACCGCGATCCGAGCGGGGGCCGACGCGCGCGGGGCGTACGTCGGGGGGACGGAGATCGTCGCCCTGTTGCTCATCGCGTCCGGCGTGCTGCTGCCGTTCGTCGGACCGCTCCTCGGGCTCGTGCTCATCTGGGTGTCGCAGCGATGGACGATCCCGGTGAAGATCGGCGCGTCGCTCGTCGCCCTCGTCCTGCTGGCGCTCCCGCTCGGCGTCCTCCTTTCCGAGCCTCTGTCGACCAGAAATCTGTCGACCAGAACGCCGGTCGTCATGTCGGGAGCCCCGGTCGCCCCCTCGCCCATTCCGATCGCCTCGTCGCACTGAAGCCGACCGCCGCGGCATCCTGCGACGCCCGAGCTATCCCGCCCAAGCCACCAAGAACAACACTTCCTGCCGCACAGGGGTGAGCTTGTGCGTCACACCCGGTTGGTAAGTCGCCGGGAGAGCTGCGCTAACTGTGGGGCGGTTGCACTCGCAACGACCACCATTACCCTGTTTCCGGGTAGTCATGGCCCAGATTCCGGGGATGCCAAGGTGCGCGGAGTGGAGGTGGGCCAAGGTCGTGTCGAAGACGAGGGCTTCCACTGCCTCGAGCGTGAGGCCCGCAAGTGCCACCTTTATGACGCGGAAGTACCTCGTTGCGAGCGCAACCGCCCCACAGTTAGACCACCACGCTGGCAAGCCTTACCAACCGGCTGTTACGCACGAGGCGGGACTGGAGCTGAGGCAAGTGCGGTGATGCTTGTGGAGTAAACGCAGGCGACCACAAGATGTAGGCCTACCCGCTGGCAGTGAGATGCTCCACGTGTGCGGCCAGTCGCTCCGCTGCCTCCGGCTGGACCTCGGCGCTGGCACCCCGCTGGAGGGCGAGCGCGGCCTCGATGACCGCTGGCTGCGTGTAGCGTCTCGCGGCCCACCTCCCGGCCTCGATCTTGGAGGCGATCCGCCGCGTCTCGGCGAACAGCCAGACCCGCGCGCTCGTGAGGACGAGATAGTCCAGGGAAGCGCGGGTGCGCGCCCACTCGATCTCATCGCGCATCACCGAGAGGACGGCCTCATCCGGGATCGCGGCGAGCGCGACCAACGGCGGCGGACCCGCGACCGCGAGCCCGCGGGTCCGGCACACTGCCAAGTGAAGGACGAGATCGGTGTCGCCCGCACCCGTCCGCCCGTCGACCACCGTGCCCGCGCGCGCTCTTCCCTCGGTCGTCACGTGGACCTGGAACCGGGGCGCCGGCAACTCGGGCGCCGCGGCCTCGTCTTCCGTC
>JAJYJR010000776.1 GCA_021789355.1 Chloroflexota bacterium
GAGCGGACCGAGGCGACGTGGGATCCCGCAACCGCTAGCCCAGCCTCTTCACGGCGCCATTTGAGCTGATCGCCGCGCGTCCGCGGAATTGCCCTCCGAGTAGGGGAAACTGTTGTTGCTGAGTCAGCAGGATCCCGAACCAGGAGGGCATCTCCAAAGTGAACGCTAACAGCACCCGTCGCGTCGTGGTGGAACCCGGTGGGACCGGCGTCGCGGCCCACGTCGGGCTGCACGCCCTCGGCACCTTTGCCGACCGGTTGGGACTCGGCGATGCGCTCTCGTCTTGTCTGCCGTGGGCGGGTGCAGGGATCCCCCTGCACGACCGCGGCAAGGTGCTCGTGCAGACGGCCCTCATGCTGGCGGGCGGTGGCGAGAGCTGCCTCGACATCGAGTTCCTGCGCACCGGGGACGATCTCTTCGGTGCGGTGCCCTCGGACACGACGGTCGCGCGCACGTTCCACGAGATCACGCCAGCGAGAAGAGCAGCACTCGTGGGTGCCGTGGCCCAAGTGCGCGCGGAGGTCTGGCGGCGCTCGCAGGCGGCCAAGGGCAAGGACCCGGTCGTTCTGGACATCGACGCCTCGTTGGTCGAGATCCACTCGGAGAACAAGGAACAGGCGGCTCCCACCTACAAGGGCGGCTACGGGTTCCACCCGATGTTCTGCTTTGCCGACGCGACCGGCGAGACGCTCTCGGCGCTGCTTCGGCCGGGCAACGCCGGTGCGAACACGGTGGCCGATCACGTGAGTGTGCTCGATGCAGCCATCGCCCAACTGCCCGGTGACATCGCGGCTGGACACCGGGCCGGTGACGGTCGCAAGCTGGTCGAACAAGAGGTGGTGGTGCGAGCCGACTCGGCCGGTTGCACCGAGGACTTCTTGAAGGCGTGCCGGGAGCGCCACGTCGGCTTCTACGTCTCGGCCCGCTCGAACGCCCAGATCACTGCAGCCATCTTCGACGCTATCGGGATCGAAGAGGTGTGGCTCCCTGCCCTCGCCCAGAACGGCGAGGAGAAGGACGGCGCGGCGGTGGCCGAGCTCACGAGCTTGATCGAGGATCGCAAGCTCCCGAGTGGCACCCGGCTCATCGTCCGCCGTGAGCCACTGCACCCTGGCGCCCAGCGCAGCCTCTTCCCCTCCCTCGACTATCGCTACTGGGGCTTCTACACCGACCAGGACGGGGACCCCCGCGACCTCGACGTCACCATGCGTGCCCATGCGCACGTCGAACAGCACATCAGTCGCCTGAAGGACTCGGGGCTCTGCCGGTTCCCCTTCACGAGCTTCGAGGACAACGCCACCTGGCTCATGGTCGTCGCCCTGGCCGCAGACCTCGTGCGGTGGTTCCAGCTCCTCTGCTTGCAAGGGGCCTGGCGAGATGCGAAACCCAAGGCACTCCGGTGGGGCATCTTCTACGCTCCCGGCCGTCTCGTGCACTCCGCGCGACGCCGCATCGTGCGCATCATCGAGAACTGGCCGACCACCGACGTGCTCCTCGGCGCCTACCGCCGCGTCGATCTCATCACCTGAACGATCTCAGACCCCGTCGGTCGGCACCAGCTTGGCCACACGCGTCCCAACGCAGGCGTCTGGTCACCTTTGACCCCGACAACTGCCTCCATCGCCGGCGCCGTCCGCTCCGCAAGCCGACATCAGCCCCACACAGGGACGCGGGCACCGTTCAATGGCTCCCGACCGTGCCCACAATGCCTGCGTGAAGGCTGAGCTAGTCGGCTCAGATGGATACCCCCTAGCGACGTTCCTTGGCCGACGAACCGGGGGCGATCGGGCAGGCGGTGCTCACCGTCATCAGTAGGTGACGCTTCCGCCGTCGATGTTGAGGACCTGCCCCGTCACCATGGCCGAGCTGGGCGAGCAGAGGAACAGGACGCCTCCGACCAAGTCGTCAGGCTCCAGGCGTCGTCGGATCAGCTGCCCAGCCACGACCGGGGCGAAGAACGGCGCCACGTCACCGCCGAGCGCCGCCGCGGTGGCCGTAAGGCCCGGCGTCACCACGTTTACAGTGACGCCATCGGGCGCCAGCTCAGCGGCAGCGCTTCTGGCAAATCCGATCAGCGCTGCCTTGGTCGCTGCATATGGCGCGAAGCCGGGCACTGCCTGGTGGGCCGCGGACGACGAGACGAGCACCACCCGGCCGGCCGACGATCGACGCAAATACGGCAACGCTTCCCGCACCACATTGAACACCCCTCCGACGTTGAGCCGCCAAAGGGCTTCGAACTGCTCCAGGCTCCATTGCTCAAGTGGCCGATTCGGGAAACATCCGGCCGCGGCGATGACGACGTCGATCGCACCCTCTGGGCTGGTCGCGTTGGCGAGGGCCCCTGCGACTGCCGCCGGGTCGGTGACGTCGCAGCGGACCCCGGTGACGCGATCTTCGCCTTCTGTGGTCACCACGTCGACGATGTCGAGGCCGTGCACCCGGGCTCCCCGCTCCGCCAAAGCCGCTACCAGGGCGGCACCGATCCCGCCAGCCGCTCCAGTCACTACCGCCCGGACGCCGGTCAGGTCGGTGCTGCCGCAGACCTTAAGCCTGGTTTCTGGCTCCCCGCTCGGCATCAACCGACGTCCCCTCGTGCCACCGGCCTGAGGATAGCGGTAGGGCCAGCGCGAGCCCGAGCACCGTAGGGGCGCGTTCGCTGGATGGACTTGGTGTGTCCAGGATCCAAGCGCCTTCGCTCAGCTGCGCTCGCCGCCCGTAGAGAAGCTGCAACGAAGTTCACGCCTTGATCACTGTCGTCGGCGCGCCACCATCGCTCCTGGCGTCAGTACGGGAACTGCCGGCGACCGTGGTTGACCGAGACCCACTTCATCGCGGTGAACTCGTCCAAGCTCCATTGACCGTTGAGTCGGCCGATCCCTGAGCCCTTCTCGCCGCCGAAGGCGACGATCGGCTCGTCGTGGATCGAGGCGTCGTTCACGTGCACCATGCCGGTGTCAATCTCCCGGGCCAACCGCACGCCACGATCGAGGTCCGCGGTGTGCACTGCGCCGCTCAAGCCGTAGTTGCTGTCGTTGGCAAGGCGGACCGCCTCTTCGTCGGTCTCGAAGGGAATCAAGACCACGGCCGGGCCAAACATCTCTTCCTGGTAGGCGGTCATGTCTCTCGTCACGTCGGTGAGCACCGCCGGCGAGAAAAGCGTGCCTTCGACCGGGCCGCGCAGCAGGGCCGTGGCACCGGCGGCTACCGCCTGCTCGACCACCGAGTCGAGCAGGGCTGCGTGCTTCTGGTTGATGAGCGGGCCGATGATC
>JAJYJR010000057.1 GCA_021789355.1 Chloroflexota bacterium
GTCGCGCGAGGCGGTCCACCTGGGCGAACAGGGCGTCGGGGACCGAAACGGCCGTCTTCATACCAGCAGTATAACCGCCGGCGGGGCAATGACAAGTCGAGCGGAAGGTCGGGGCTGCCCCCTGGGTGAGAGGCTGGGCTGACTGGTCGGGGCGAGAGGGATTGCCCCGCGACCACTGACCGTCGCATCACGATGCGGCTCGCAGAGCCCCCCGAGCCGTTCGACTGGCTGTGCAGCGCATGACGCGCCGGCCCTCTCGCACCGCCGAACGAGCCACCGACCGCGAGGTCGGGGTGGTCGCGGCAGTCCTGGTAACCGGATCCGAGAAGGCGGTGGCACACCGCCTGGGCCTGTCGCGCTCGACGGTGAAGCACCACCTGGCGAGAGCGCGGTCGAAGGTCGGGGCGACGACAACCGCGCAGCTGGTGTGGTTCTTGGCGCCGCGGCTGCCGGAGCCGGAGCGCATCGCGGATCCCGATGAGCTCCCGACTGCTCATTGCCGAGCTCCTAGCGTCGGGTCGGGGGTCGTGCCGTCCGGCACTGTCCCTCCCAACAGCGCCCCGGAGAATGCACCTGGGGAGTTCCGCCGCGGAGCCTGAAGCTACCTGGCGCCTCTCCCGCGTTGACGAGTGGGCATCCGTGAAGTCCGCATCGATCGGTCGAAGCGATCAGGCGCTGCGAAGGTACGCGCAGCTGCCGACGTTGACGATCGCCGGTGGTGTGGCCTTCTGGGCAGCGAACTTCGCGACATCGTTGCTGCCCGTCGCCGCGGAGTACCGAGCCGCGCTGTCCATCGCCTACCTGCCGATGGTCCTCGTCGAATCGCTGGTCGCGGGCTTGATCGTCGGGCTGCTGGTCAGCTTCTTCCTGCTTAGTCTCTACGAGCGGCTGCCGTCCGAGAGCCCCATGCTGAAGGCCACCCTGCTCAGCTTCGTCGCGTTTGTCGTTCTGACGATCGTCACGTGGGCAGCGGGCACCCTCGGCGGGCCGAGCGATGCCTCGCGTTACTTCCTCATGGGCACGCTTCTGAACATTCCGAGGTTTCTCGCCCTCGGTATCGCCGTGGGCTACTTCCACAAGCGGTCGGTCACCCAGCGTCGACCAACGGAGGGTCCCGGATGACACCGAACAGCGGTCTCGACCTCGCGCCGGCGAGGGTCGCCAGGATCACGGGTGGCCTGTACGTCGTCTACATCATCGCCAACGTGCTCGCGACGATGCTCGGGCAGATCGGCATGGGCGGCGCCCCCGAGGTCTACCAGGAGATCGCCACGAACGAGGAGTCATTCCGGCTGGCGCTGACCCTCGCGCTCGTCACCGGGCTGCTGTTCGTCGTGGTCGCCTGGGGGCTGTACGTGCTCCTGCGCCCCGTGAACCGCAGCCTGGCCCTGCTGTTCCTGGTGCTCAACGCCGTCGGCGTCGCGATCGCGGGTGCGAGCCTCATCTGGCTGATGCCGGCGCTGCTGCAGGGCGACGCCGGCAGCGGGATGCAGGCGTTCTCGTCCGGGCAGCTCGAGGGCATGGCGTACCTGTCGATCAACGTCTACAAGCTCGGCTTCGTCACGTCCCAGCTGTTCCTCGGCATGTGGCTGTTCCCGCTCGGCTACCTCGTCTACCGCTCCGGGTTCCTGCCCCGGTTCCTGGGCGTCCTGCTGATCCTCGACGGCATCGCCGAGATGATCTGGTTCGTCCAGGCGCTGCTCCTGCCCGATTACCCCGCGATCCATACCCCGGGGCTCGTCGTGAGCCTCATCGCGGAAGTCGGGCTGGCGCTGTGGCTGCTCGTCGTGGGCGTGAAGCCCGTCGACTCAGGAGCAGGGACGGCCGCGCCCGTGCCGGTGCCCTCCGCCCCGCGGTGACCAGCCGACCGCGAGTCCCGGCTTCCGCCGAACACAGCGATCAGGGCACCATCGATCTCGAGCACACCGTGTCGCATGAGCACGCCACCGAACACCGCTCGACCCACGCAGCATCGCTCCCGCCACGGTGGTTCATCCGCCTCTTCTGGGTCGCGCAGCGGGCGCTCTACTCGGTCACGCGCGGCCGCCTGGGCCTACGCAGGGCGACGGCCGCCCAGTGGGGCATGCTGCGTCTGCGGACCGTCGGGCGGCGCAGCGGAGAGGAGCGAGTTGCCATCCTCGGCTACTTCGAGGACGGCCCCGACCTCGTCACCATGGCCATGAACGGCTGGGTCGATGCCGAGCCCGCCTGGTGGCTCAACTTGCAGGCTCAGCCCGACGCCACCGTCGATCTGCCCGGCGGTGAGTCGCGCGCAGTCCGCGGCCGTGCTGCGAACGAGGAGGAGCGGCCCCGCCTGTGGGCGATGCAGGCTGCATACGACAAGGATCTCGACGCCTATGCGGCCCGCCGTTCCCATGAGACCCCGGTCGTGATCCTGTCGCCCCGGCCCGCGTAGGAGACCGGATGTAGATCGAGTCGCCCACCCGCACGGCCCAGATCGTGACGACGCCTCGGAGCGTCCCGTCGACCCGGCGCGACGCGACGCCGACCTCGTCGGCGCGGCCGATGCGCGCCAGTTCCTCGTCCGTCCAGCCGCTCATCGGTAGGTGAGCCGCTCGAGGTGCTCGGGGTAGCGCTCGCCCTGCACGGCGATCTCAGCCGTCTGGATCTGCGCGAGGTCGTCCTCGCTCAGGGTGACGCCCGTCGCGCCCAGGTTCTCAGCGAGCCGGTCGAGCTGGCGGGTGCCGGGGATCGGCACGATCCACGGCCGCTGCGCGAGCAGCCAGGCGAGCGCAACCTGGCCGGGCGTCGCACCGATCCTCCCGCCGATCGAGCGGAGCAGGTCGACGAGCCGGAGGTTCGACTCGCGGGCCTCGCCCTGGAAGCGGGGGATGGAGGCGAGCAGGTCGCCGGCGGGGAGCGCCGTGTCGCGCCCGATGGCGCCCGTGAGGAACCCCTTGCCGAGCGGGCTGTACGGCACCAGGCCGATGCCGAGCTCCTCGAGCGTGGGGATGAGCTCGTCCTCGGGTCGGCGCCACCAGAGCGAGTACTCGTGCTGGGTCGCGGTCACCGGCTGGACGGCGTGGGCGCGGCGGACGGTCGAGGGCGCGGCCTCCGACAGGCCGAAGTGGCCGACCTTGCCGGCGGCGATCAGCTCCTTCACCGCCCCGGCGACCTCCTCGATCGGGACGGCCGGGTCGACGCGGTGCTGGTACACCAGGTCGATGTGGTCCGTCCGCAGGCGGCGGAGCGAGCCCTCGACCGCCTCGCGGATGTGCTCCGGCCGGCTGTCGAGCCGGTCGCTGAACCGCCACTCCGGGTTCGCCAGGTCGATGCCGAAGCCGAACTTCGTGGCGATCACCACCTGGTCGCGGATGGGCTCGAGGGCCTCGCCGACGAGCTCCTCGTTGGCGAAGGGGCCGTAGATCTCCGCCGTGTCGAACAGCGTCACGCCGCGCTCGGCCGCGTCGCGGATGAGTCGGATCATCGCGCCGCGGTCGGCTGACGGGCCCGTGGGGTTGGTCAGGCCCATGCAGCCGAGGCCGATGGCCGAGACCTCGAGGCCCCGGCCGAGGGTTCGCGTCTCCATCGTGCTCACGCCTCCGGGATCGGCCGGTCGAAGATCCGGAAGTCGAGCTCGTCCTGGTTCGGCCCGCCGCGCATACCCGTGTCGAGGGCGTCGATCGCCGCGATCTCGTCGGCGCTCAGCGAGAAGCCGAACACGTCGAGGTTCTCGGCGATGCGCTCCGGCCGGACGGACTTGGGGATCGCGGACCGGCCGCTGTCGACGTGCCAGCGCAGGATCACCTGGGCCGGCGTCCGACCACGGCGCTCGGCGATGGCGGTGACGACCGGGTCGGCCAGGGCGCTCCTCGGGGCGTCGCCCCGGTACACCATGACCCCGCCGAGGGGCGACCACGCCTGAGTCGCGATGCCCAGGCGCGCGTGCTCGGCGCGCAGGGCCGGCTGGTTGTAGTAGGGGTGTACCTCGACCTGGTTCACGGCCGGGACGACCTCGACCCGGGGCAGGAACGCCGCGAGGTGCGCGGGGCTGAAGTTGGAGATGCCGATGGCGCGGGCGCGGCCCTCCGCGAGCAGCCGCTCGGCCGCCCTGTAGGCGCCGACGGTGTCGTCGAACGCCTGCGGCAGCGGCTGGTGGAGCAGGTACAGGTCGACGGTGTCGAGGCCGAGCTTGCGCATGCTCACGTCGAAGCCGTGGAGGGCGCCGTCGTAGCCGTAGTTGGTGACCCAGAGCTTGGTCTGGACGAAGAGGTCGTTGCGCGCGAGGCCGCTGGCCGCGATCGCCGCGCCAACCTCGCGCTCGTTGCCGTACGAGGCGGCGGTGTCGACCATGCGGTAGCCGATGCGCAGGGCCTCCTCGACGGCGGCCTGGGTCTGCTCGGGCGGGGTCTGGAATACGCCGAAGCCGAGAGCGGGCAGCTCGACGCCGTTGTTGAGGGTGATGGCGGGCTGGCTGGCGGTCACTTGGAGGGATCCTTTCGAGCGATCGTGGCAGGGGACATCGTCCGCCCGCGGCGCGTCGCGGGGAAGGCACGGGTGTTAGGGGTACTGGCAGTGCCTCCCTCGGCTGGGCCAGCGGGCGTACGGTTGCCGCGCCATGAACGCCGGCCAGGAGATCCGCGAGTTCCTCACCACGCGCCGCGCCCGGCTGACCCCGGACCGAGCCGGGCTGCCGGCCTACGGCCGGTCCCGCCGTGTGGCGGGCCTCCGGCGCGAGGAGGTGGCGCTGCTCGCGGGGATCAGCGTCGAGTACTACACCCGCCTCGAGCGCGGCAACGCCCGCGGCGTGTCCGACGACGTCCTCGAGTCCGTCACGCGGGCGCTCCAGCTCGACGAGGCGGAGCACGAGCACCTCGTCGACCTGGTGCGGACCGCGAACTCCGAGCGGCCGCCCCGCAAGGCGGGCCCCCAGCCGGCGGTGCGCGCAAGCGTGCGCCGGATCGTCGATGCCATGGCCGACCTCCCGGCGTTCGTGCGCAGCGGCCGCGGCGACGTCCTGTACGCGAACCAGCTGTTCGAGGCCCTGTTCTCGGAGATGTACCGCGACCCCGCGCGCCCCGTGAACACGGCGCGGTTCCTGTTCCTCGACCCGCGGGCCCGCACGTTCTACCCGGACTGGGACACGATGGCGCTCGAGCTGGTCGCGGCGCTGCACGGCGAGGCCGGGCGCAACCCGTACGACCGCGGCCTGTCCGACCTGATCGGGCTGCTCTCGACGCGAAGCGAGGAGTTCCGCGTCCAGTGGGCGCGCCACGACGTGCGGTTCCACCGGAGCGGCACCAAGCGGATGCACCACCCGCTCGTCGGTGACCTCACGCTCGCGTACGAGCGGCTCGAGCTTCCCGCCGACCCCGGGCTCGCGATCGTTTCGTACTCGGCCGAGCCCGGGTCGCTGTCCGAGGCGGCGCTGAAGGAGCTCGCCCGCTGGAGCGATGCCCGAGCCAGGCTGCAGCTGACCGAGGCGGGCAGCGCCGACTAGACGCAGGGGACTGGCCCGCCGAGGCGATGCCCCGGCCTGACCCCCCGGTCAACTGACCGATACTCCGGCGGAGTCGACGAAGGGACCATCAGGGCGTGATCCGCCTCAACGATCCGAGCCGCCCCGCCGCGGCGGGCGTCCTCTACTGGTCGGCTGCACCCTCCCCCATGCCGACCCGGCCGCCGGCCTCCGAGATGGCCGGCACCCTCTGTCCCTCCTGATGCCGTGTCGCCTGTGAGCGGCGACGCGCCCGACGCGGCGGGCCTCACGCAGCGCGACCTGCTGATGGAGATGCGGGAGGACATCAGAGGGCTCACGGCCAGCGTGGACGCGATCGCCAAGGACAAGGCGCTCGGCGTCGAGCGGCGCACCGCCATGCAGCGGAGCGCGGACTCGATCTACGCCCGCCTCGACGGCCACGACCGCGACCTCGACTGGATGGCGGCCTGGCAGAACCTCGCCGACGGCGCGCTCGTCCTCGCCCGCTGGGCGCTCGGCGCGTCGCTCGTCAGCCTCATCGCCGTCGCCCTGCAGGTCCTCGCCGTCGTCGGCCACGCCATCAACGGAGGACTCCCGTGACCGACGACCCCCTCGAGCACGGCCTCGGCTGGCTGCCCTCCCCCGACGACGAGCGCGACTGGCCCGTCCACGCCCTGTACGCCGCCACCGGCGCGGCGGCGCCCGCCGAGCTGCCCTCGGCGTACCACGTCCCGACGCCGCTGTACCCGGTGGTCGACCAGGGCAGCTCGCCCATGTGCGTCGCGTACCGCGCCGCGGGTGAGCAGGGCTGGTACGACCTGCGGGACACCGGCCTGGCCCAGTTCCACGAGGCGATGTTCTTCCGCCCGATCGGCGGGACCACGAACGGCGCCGTCATCCGCGACGCGCTGAGCGCCCGACTCGCGAATGGATACCCGGTCGTCGGCCATGCCGAGCAGGCCGCGTCGCACCGCATCGCCGCGTACTACAGCGTCCCCGTCACGCAGGCGGACTTGTGCGCCGCGATCCTCTCGTTCGGCCCGGTCGTCATCGGTGCGCCCTGGGCGAGCTCGTGGTTCCACCCGGTCGACGGCGCCCTCCCGGCGTTCGACCGCCCCAGTCGGCGCCCCAGCTGTTGCGGAGGCGCAGGCCCGTCGCGTCCCAGCCGATGGCGAGGATGGCGTGCCCGTCGACACCTCGTGCACGCGATGCAACGAGTCGATTGGTCGATCTGGTCGGGGCGAGAGGAGTCACACCACCACGACCGACCTGAGTGTCCCGGTGCTTACGCTCGCGATTACGCTGACCGGGGGCCAGGTCTGGCATCGGTCTGCGTACGCGCGGGGAGGCGCTCCCGGCACGCTGAATCCGTCAGGCCATCGATGCCTTTGACGGGTTACAATCCGGGCGCATGACTATCCCGTCAAAGCGGGCCGGAGATTGACGGATTGGGCGAGTACGTCGAACGACGCTGGGAGGGTGATCCGCGGGCCTACGGGCCACGACGTGCGCGGGCCTCGTTCACGTACCGAGCGTACGTCCCCGATCCGGTCGCCAGGATCGACCCGGCCGTCCCCTTCGAGACCCACGAGCTCATTGCCGGCGCCGAGGCCGCGGTCACCGCGCTCAACAGCGATCCGCGCGTGGCAGGCCTGGAGGCGATCGGTCCACTGCTCCTCCGTTCCGAGGCGATCGCGTCCTCGCGGATCGAGGGCTACGAACTCAGCCAGCGGAACCTCGCCCGGGCGCTTGTCGACCCGCGCACGGCAAAGGGAACGGCGCGCGTCGTGGCCGCCAATGTCTTCGCGATGGAAGAGGCGATCGCCCTCGGCGAGGTCGAGCGGCCGCTCGCGACGGATGACCTCTGCGCGATCCACCGGACGCTCATGGCCGGTGAGCCGAAGGCGCATCCGGGCGACCTGCGCACCGAGCAGAACTGGATCGGCGGACGGCTCGACAGCCCGATCGATGCCCGCTACATCCCGCCGCCTGAGGGCGAGGTCCCCCGCCTCGTCGAGGATCTCGTCGCCTTCCTCAACCGCGACGATCTCCCGGCGGCGGCGCAGGCCGCGATCGCACACGCGCAGTTCGAGACGATCCACCCGTTCCTCGATGGCAACGGGCGGGTCGGGCGCTGCCTCATCCACGTCGTGCTCCGCCGCCGCGGTGTCGCCCCAACGTTCGTACCGCCGGTATCGATCGTCCTTGCCGCGCGGCCGAACGCGTATGTCGAGGGCCTGGTGGGGTTCCGCCAGGGGCGGCTCGCGGCCTGGTGCGCATCGTTCGCGTCCGCGCTCGAACGGTCGGCGCGCCTCTCGGTCGAGCTGGCCGGCGAAGTTGCCGCTCTCGAGACGACGTGGTTTGAGCGTGCAGGGCGGCCGCGCCGCGACTCGGCCGCCGCACGGATCATCCCGATCCTGCCCGCACAGCCGATTACGTCGGCCGCCATCGTCCGGGGGGCCATCAGCGTGCGCCATCAACGGGCACTTGAAGGGCTCAAGGCGCTCGAGGCTGCAGGCGTGGTGCGGCGGATCTCTGAGACCGCCTGGGATCAGCAGTACGCCGCCGACGAGCTGTTCGAGCTGCTCGAGCGGTACGAGGACGCGATCGCTACGGGCAGGTAGCCGCTCACATGCGATCCTCGCAGTCGGTGCCGCGACGCACTTCATCTGGCTGGACCCGCGCCGCGGACGAGATCGGCCCCGTCAGAAGCCGGCCGAGCGGCGCGATTCGGAACTCGAATAGCACATATGGTCGGGGCGAGAGGAGTCGAGCGCGTCGAACTCATCTCATCGGCCGACGTCTCGGGGGCTGCACCAGTCCGGCCCGTAGAGTGCGGCTGGTCGGCTGCCAGCTGATCTACACCAGGCCAGCATCCGGCTGGCGCGACGTCGGGGCGCTGGCGCCGAGCTCATGTCCCGAAGTTCCCGCAGCCTCCTGCAGGCCGTCGAGGATCAGGTCCAGGCCGTACTCGAACTCGTCCCCGTAGTTGTAGCCGGGCCTCAGCGCTGAGACGTAGGCCACGAGGTTGGGGTATGCGTCGACGGGGAACGCCCGGAGGGTGATCCGGCCCAGCTCCGCGACCTCCTCGGAGGGGTCGAACGGGAGATTCGTCGCAAACAGGGCGAAACCGTAGATGTAGCTGTCCAGGAGCGAGTAGGCATGCGCGATCGTCGGCATGTCGAGGCCTGCCGACAGCAGACTGCCAATCACCGCGTCGTGGTGGCGCAGGTTGGCCGGCCCCGGCTTCCGCCGCGACTCCATCAGGCCAAGCGCCCATCGGTGGCGCAGCAACACGTCTCGGAGCGAGAACGCCCATCGACGCATGGCGGTCTTCCAGTCGGCTCCGCCGATAGGCAGGTCGATCTCGCTGAACACGAGATCGACCAAACCGTCGATCACCTCGTCCTTGTTGGCGAAGTGGTAGTAGAGCGCCATCGCCTCGACTCCGAGCTCCTGGCCGAGCTTCCGCATGCTCAGAGACTCGAGCCCGCCCCGATCCGCGAGCTTGACCGCGGTCTCGAGCACGAGCTCCCGGCTCAGCGGAGCGCGTCGCTGCGGTCTCTTGGTCGTCGCCGTCATCGGCCTCCTCCGGGACTCAGCCAACCGAGCACTTCCGAGTTGACATTCGGGGACTTTACAGCGTAAAGTCCGGATGCGCCAACTTTACACCGTAAAGACCAGGGGAGGCCGCATCCATGCAGGCAATCGTTCAGGACAGGTACGGGTCGGCCGACGTCCTGGAGCCCCGGGACATCGATCGGCCCGAGATCGGCGACGACGAGGTCCTGGTCCGCGTCCATGCGGCGTCGATCCACGTCGGTGACGTGATCGTTATGAGGGGCTCACCGTACCTCGTGCGGATGGCCACCGGACTGCGCAAGCCGAAGAACCGCGTTCCGGGGACGGACATCGCGGGGACAGTCGAGACCGTCGGCAAGGACGTGACGCAGCTTCGGGCTGGTGACGAGGTGTTCGGTTGGTGCACGGGTGCCTTCGCCGAGTACGCGGTTGCGGCAGAGGACCACCTCGTGCCCAAGCCGGCCACGCTCAGCTTCGAGCAGGCCGCAGCTGTCGGCGTATCCGCGACCACCGCCCTCCAGTTCCTCCGCGACGACGGCAAGGTCCAGCCCGGCCAGAAGGTCCTGATCAATGGGGCATCCGGTGGTGTCGGCACGTTCGCCGTGCAGATCGCCAAGGCGTTCGGTGCCGAGGTGACCGGCGTCTGCGGGACGAAGAACATGGAGCTGGTCCGCTCGATCGGAGCCGACCACGTCATCGACTACACCAAGGACGACTTCAGGAAGGGTGGTCCGCGCTACGACCTCATCCTCGACAACGTGGGCGACCACTCGATGTCGGCGACGAGGCGAGCGCTCGCCCCCAACGGACTGCTGCTCTCCAACGGCGGAGGACATGCCGGCGGCGCGCTCGGCCGCGTGATCCGGCTCGCGCTCGTGTCGATGTTCGTGCGCCAGCAGGGCAAACCGTCCGTCAAGTTCCAGAACCGAGCCGACCTCCAGGTCCTCAAGGAGCTCATCGAAGCCGGGAAGGTCACCCCGGTGATGGACGGGACCTACCCGCTGAGCGAGACGCCCATGGGGATTGAGCATGTCGCGGCAGGGCACGCGCGAGGGACAGTTGTCATTGCCATCGACCCGGTTGCAGCCTGAGCGATTGGCGCATGCACGAGTCGATGCCGATGGGCAGATCCGCTCGGCGCTCACCGTGCCTGCGGACGCATCGCATGGAGGAAGTCCAACCCCAACGGTCACCCGACCAAGAACGGAGCCGACCGATGCCAGACGTGCAGATCAAGCTGGCAGCCCTGTGGGTGGCGCTGATGCTCACCTACCTGCTGGGGGACGTCCTGCGGTTCTGGAGCGGGGACGCCACGCCGGGCGAGTTCGGCGGCCTCAAGCAGGAGATGATCCCGCTGGCATTGCTGGGAATCGCGGTCCTGATGCTGATTCCGATCGTCATGGTCGTCGTGTCGGTGACGTTGACCGGGCAGCCGCTTCGCTGGATCAGCGTCATCGCCGCGATCGGCCTCTTCGCCTTCAACGTGATCGGCCTACCGACGTACTCCGGGCTCTACGACAAGTTCCTGATCATCGTCGGACTGGGATGGAACCTGGCCGCGGCCTGGTACGCCTGGACCTCGTATCCGTAGGCGCCCGTCCTCTCGCGCCCGATTCCTGCCAGGTACAGGCCACAGCGCTGTTCGCCAAACGGACGTCCTGGGGTGCGAGCGAGTGGAATGCGAGCTCACGCGCGTGGCAATCGAACGCGGCCTCGGCGTGGCTCTCCCGGCCGTGCGCGACCTGGGTCAGAAACGTGAGTTTGGTCGGGGCGAGAGGAGTCGAGCCCCGGGTAGTCGGCTCATCCGCGGCTGCACGGTCGTGATGGGCGGCGACCAACGGCACGTGGACGCCACCCTGACGGCCTGACCCCATTCGGCTGCCGCCCGATGCCCCGGACACGGTGGATCCCGCCCGGGCCGGATTCGAGCTGAGAGGACGCGCCCCATGCGCTTCCTGCGCACTTGAGGCGACTCGCGAGCGTGTGGCCCCCAGACTCGGCCACTCGCCCTGTTCGTGGGGGTGTCACAAGGTGGCAGTTGGGGTGGAACCTGGCGATCAGGCTGCGGTAGGTGTCGTGCACGGACGCGTCGCAATCGAGCGTGATGGCGCCGACAGCGGCAAGCTCGGCGGCGCGCTCGTGCGACTGCCGGAGTGCAAGCTCCAGGGCGTCAGCCGTCGAAGATGCTGTCCCAGGCGTCCATGTCTTCGGGGTAGAACCACCGCTCCACCTGCCGCCCGCCGCGGAAGTGGAAGACGCTGGTCACCCGAACCTCGACCTCCACTCCAGGCCGGCGTGCACCCATGTGGCTCAGAGCGCAGACATGCTCGTCGTTGCCGAACACGTCGTGTTCACGGAGGGTGACACCGTGCTCGGTCGCTCGGCCGAGGAAGGCGACGACCTCGTTGAGACCGTGGATGTCCCCGGCCATCGAGTGTCGACCGGGCACGTGCCAGACGACGTCCTCTGCGACAAGGGACCGGATCGCATCGAAGTCTCGGGCGCGGAAGGCGTCAGCGGTCCGTCGGTACGCGGTCGCGTTCGGGTGCTCCGAGGTGTCCATGGTCGCGCTCCGTTCTGTGTTGGAGCGGCCATCATGCCCGATGCGGCCAGGTCATGCTCGACCGCACGTGGGCCGACCCGTACGTGCAACGCCCGATGCGGCCGAGCGGAAGACGCTCGCGTCGGCGTTGAGGGGGTTGGTCGCGTCGATGACGAGCTTGCCGGCCGCGACCGGTGCCAGCTCTGCGGCGACGTCCCGGGCGGCGGTCGCGAACGGCACCGCGAGGATGATCGCGTCCGCGTCGCGCGCCGCTGCCGCCGGTCCGGGCGCGCCGACTCCGCCGATCTCCTCGGCCGCCCGTTGCGCGTGTTCAGCGCGACCGGCGGCATAGGTCACGCTGTGGCCCGCTCTCGCCAGCGATGCGCCGAGTGCCGTCCCGACGTTGCCCGAGCCGATGATCGCGATGTGCATGCGCGCGCCTCCGTGGTGGGCGGGATCGTATCAGCGACGGCAATCCCTGCGGTCGCGCCGTCGGGGGCAGCCCTTTCGGGCTGGCCTGCTCGGCCGATGCAGTCGCCTGCGTCACAACCGCTGGCGATGTCCCACGCGGAACGCGGCCTACTGCTGGTCGCGGTCGACCACGTCGACGGGGCACACCCGGGCCTCGTCGGGATTGAGTCCGGCGCTGAGCCGCGCTGCATCGCCGGCCGTCAGGTTCGAGCGCGGATCGACATCCCCCACCGCCACAAGACAGCCGGACCGCGGAGGTCCGGCTTGAAGTGTCTCCGGGATGGTCGGAGCGAACCGCCAAACCGAAGGACGCCTGGAGTAGCGGGTCCCGTCGAGCTCGAGCATTGCGAGCGGAGTGGTTCGCGGCCATCCGCTCGAGCGACCGCGGACGGTCAGCAGGACATTCGGGCCGGCGGGGAGGCCACATCGAATCAGCGGCGCGCAAACGCTCGTCACGGGCCAGAAGTTCCCCCCTCGAAGTCGCCGTGAACGCGACTCACATCTACCGGGCCGACACAGGCATGCCGGCGAACCTGTACGGCACCGGCCCGACCGCCATCGTCTCTGGGCAGAGCCATCTGTACGGGTCGCGCTCGACAGCAACTACGTCTACTGGACCAACCTCCAGGGCCAGACGATCTACCGGGCGGGCCTCGACGGCGGCAACCCGACGCTCCTCGTCGACGGGACCGGCATGCTGCAGCCCGCCGCGATCGCCGTGGACGCCAGCCACATCCATGGCCCGGAGTGCGAACGAGGGCCGGAGACCGGCCCTCGTTCTCGATCACGCGATCGCGGTTCAGTACCGGATCGCGTTGGAGTAGTCGGAGTAGCTGCCCGTGCCGAGATCATTGACGGCGGCGACGGTGAAGGCGTAGGTGCCGCCGCCCGAGAGATCGCTGTCAGGAACGGTGAAGCTGAGCTCGGTGCCGAGGGTGTCGATCGGCGAGGACGACACCAGCGTGTAGGTGCCGCCGCCCTTGCCGTGCCCGTACGTGTACACGTTGACGAGGTAATCGGTGATCGCCGCGCCGCCGTCATTTGCGGGTGCGTCCCATGTCAGGACCACGGACTGGGTGGCCGTCTTGCCGCGCCCGACCTTCTGCACCGTTGCGACCACGTTCGTGGGTGGGTCCGGCGCGCCGAGGGCGGTGAGGACCACGTCGGTGGGATCCAGGGCGCCGGAGGGCGTGACGTACGTGACGAGGAACAGGTTGCCCCCGACTGATAGGGTGCTCCCGTCCGTGGCGTTGGTGAACTGGCCAATGATCCACGGAGCGGTCAGGATGTCGAAGGTGGTGCCGGGGGCCGGGGTGTAGGACGGGTCGACGCTCACGTGGAGGCTGCCGTACGCATCCACACCACCGTTCTGCCCGGTCGCCACGAGCTGCGAATACCCACTGCCCGGCGTCGTCCCGGCGATGTCGATGTCGACCGACGAGCCGGTCGCGAGGTACGCGAAGCCGTTCACGGTGAACGTCCCGGGGGTCGAGGCGTCTGCGCCCGCGATGACCGTCCCGTAGTTGTTGAGGCTGGGGACGGAGCCCGTCCCGGCGAAGGTGGCGGCCGCGTCGACCTTGACGGACCCGAGGGCCTGCGGGACGACGAGCGCGCCCGCGACGACCTCGGTCGTCGCGGTGTTGCCCGCGTTCGAGAGCGTCACCGTCCCGGTCAGGCTCGTCGTCCCGACGAAGAGCGATCCCGTCACCTGGCCCGAGACGGCGAGGGTGTCACCCGCCGCGGCCGCGAGCGTTCCCCTCGTGGAGGTCGCGCCCGCAGTCACCGCCCCCGTGAGGGTCGCCGTGCTGCCCGTGCCGGTCACCTCGACGAGGCCGCTCGGGATGCTGATCGGCGCGGACAGCGTCATGGTGCCGTCGAGTTGCAGTACGCCGTCAGCAGACGAGTTTCCGACGGTCACCCCGCTCGTCGCGCCCAGCGCGGAGCCGGCCTTGATCGCCAACACGCCGAAGCCGAACGTCGCGGTCGAGCCGGTGTAGGTGTTGCCCGAGGCGCTGGCGGTGGCCAGCGTGACCGTGGCGCCGGAATACGTGTACACCGAGACGTTCGCCGCTCCCGCGATGGTCTCGGGCACGGTGCAACTGGAACTTGCGGTGAGGTTGAGAGTGCCGCCGCCGACGGAGTCGGTGATGGTGCCGCTGCCCGTCGTGCCTGTCATGTTTTGGTTGTGTCCGTGCAGGTCGAGGGTGGCCCCGGCAAGGACGTTGATGGGCTTGATGGTGCTGACGGCGTTCGTCGCGCCGACCCGCAGGGTGCCGTAGGCGACGTTCGTCGGGCCGCCCCAGAAGTTGGAGTTGGTGACGACTGTCCCGGTGACACCGGTGAGCACGACGGTGCCGGTCCAGCCGCTCTTGCCGACGGTCACCGAGGTGCCGTAGCCGTTGTCGGCCACGGTGCCCGGGACCTGGAGGACGGCGCCCGTCGCGGCCGCGAGCGTGACACTCGCGCCCGACGATGTCTGCAGGTTGACGTTCCCGGCCCAGGTCGCGTTGCCGGTGGCCTCGAGGGTGCCGGCCAGGCCCAGGGTGACGCCGGCGGGCACGCTCACGCCGCTGTCGAGCGCCAGGACGGCGCCGTCCGACACGCTGACCCAGTCGCTGGTGCCCAGCGCCCCGCTGTCGCCGATCTCGAGCGTGCCTGCGTCGACGTAGACCGTGGCGCCGAGAGTCGTGCTGTTATCCGCCGACAGGGTCAGCGTGCCCGTCCCGCCGCCCGGGTTGACCAGGAGTACGGAGGAATCCGACAGCGTGCCGCTCACGTCGAGGGAGGCGCCCGTGGCCACCTCGACGCTCAGGAGTGCGGTTGTGCTCGCCGCGGCGATGTTGGCGCTGATCGTCGAGCCGCCGCTCGTGGCATCGATCGCCGTGCCGGTCGTCGTGAGGGTGAGCGTGTGCGCGCCGCCCAGGGTGTAGGCACCCTCGAGGACGAGGCTGCCGGTGGACAGGTCGGCGCTCAGCGACAACGATGACCCACTGGCGGGGACGGTCGCCGGGAAGACCAGCTGCGCGCCGTCGAGCGACGAGCAGGTCGCGCCGGACGCTGCCGTGTAGTTGTTGACGTCGCTCAGATCGGTGGCACCGCTGCCGCCGTTCCAGGTGCAGACGTCGCCCGACGCCGCGCGTGCCCGGCCCGGGGTCGCCCCCAGCGTGGCGACGAGGACGGCGACGACGCCGAGAGCGCCGATCAGCCTCCGCATGGTTGACCTCCCGGGACGCTCCGGGGCGGGTCGGTCTCGCCAGTGGCTCGGCGCGGTCTGGTGGCGGCCGTGGGCATGACCGCGCGTCGACGCCCCCCGCTCTCTCCGCCATGCGGTGTCTCACCGCATGGTGATGTGTCACCATATGGCGAGGTTCAGCCCGCCGCACAGTGCCGAACGGCCCGTGCGCGCACCCACGGCGGAGCCCTTCAATCCCTTGCGGCACGAGCGAGAGGTGGTGCGGCATGGCCCGACGGGTTTCATCGGCGGGGACGAAGGCGAAGATCCGTGCGGTCGCCCGCGAGTTGCTCGCCCGCGAGGGGCTGGAGGCGGTGTCGGTGCGCCGGATCGCGGCCGAGGCGGACGTCGACCATGCGCTCGTCCACCAGTACTTCGGCACCCGCGAGCAGCTCATCGCGGAGATCGTGCGGGCCGAGGTCGAGGCCGCCAACCGCCTGATCGCCTCGGACGCGGACGCCAGCGACCCATTCGAGCGGCTACGCCGAACGCTTCGCTATACGCTCACCGACGCCCGACCGACCTTCGTCCTCATCACGCGGGCCGAGCTCGCCGGGCTCGCGCCGGCGACGCTGCTCGCCCCCGGCGCCCCCCGGGCGCTTCGGTTCGTGGCCGACGAGCTCGCCGCGCGCCAGGCCGGCACCACGGGGGGGCACCCGGACCCCGCCCTCCTCGCGGCGACCGCGGGGGCCGCGCTCTTCGGGTTCGCCGTCGCCGCTCCGTGGCTCATGGACGCGGTCGGCCTGGCGCCCGCGGACTTCGAGGCCCGGCTCGACGAGATCGTCGAGCTCGTCGTCGGCCTGCTTGACCGCTCCGATCGCTGAGGGGCTGCCTCGAAAATCCCCCGGTCACGCGGCATGATGCAGACGGTGAGCGAGCGCTTGCCGATGCCCTTCGGCGAGAGCGGTCAGGATCGCCCGG
>JAJYJR010000058.1 GCA_021789355.1 Chloroflexota bacterium
AGAGGTGGTCCAGGCAGTCTTCTCGGACGGTGCGAACCCAGCGTTCGGCAAACGCGTTCGCCCTTGGGGAGCGGACCGGCGTCTTGATGGCCTCGATGCCGATCGAGGCGAGTACAGGACGTCGCTTCGTGGAGCTGTTGACCACTGTCCGAGCTGGAGAACCGTCTACGAGCGGAGGGTGGCCACGGTGACGACTGATGGGTTCTCGTCGGGCGGCCATTTCCGGGTGGAAGCGGCCGGCCGCGGCAGGAGGATCGCCGTGCATGCCGGGCACAGCGCCCAGTCGGTCTGGAAGAACAGTGTCGGGTCACCCGGGAAAGCACATTGGCAGCGCCCGCAATGGCGATCCGGGGCCGGCAGCTCGCTCTGCGTCAGCTCTTCAAGTTCGACCGTCATGGCTCAACCCGGTCGTGGCGGGAGTTGTGGCGGACGAGTTTGCGTAGCTGCATGATGCGAAACGATCCCAATGCCAACACAAGCGACGCCCCCAAGGCGGCCGCGGCCAGCAGCGCCAGGGCCAACGGCAGCGTGCCCGAGGCGCCGACGAAGCTCACCTTCGCGGTCCGAAGGTTCTGTAAGACGAACGTCAGTGTGATCGCCAACAGGACCAGACCGGGTAGCACCCGCATCCAGGCGCGAGCTGCCCGGGTCGAGGGGATCGGCTTCGATGAGGTCGCCATCGAGACACCAGGCACTCGGCCAGTGTGGCGAGGCAGCTTCACCGGGTCTTTGGCGGCTGCCGCCGCTCCTAAGAGTCGGGTTCCCATGGGAACCCCCAATCCTCCCCCGTCTAAGCGGGGGTGCAATCGCTCGAGTTGAGCTAACCACACCATACCACGAGAATCGAACGGGCATTCGCCGGCATATCCGGAGCGCTGCGGCGTCTGTGGCCCGCCGCCGCAATGAGTCCCGTCCCTCCGTGTACGGGTTGTTATCTGCTCGGGTCCTGTTGCGCTTGGGGTCTTTTGAGGAGCACGGCGATCCTCCCGTCGGCGAGGGGGGTGAGGCCGGCTGCCTCCCAGCCCTGCTCGCCTTCAATGTTGAGGGCGTGAACAGCAGCCGATGCGCCGGGCGCATGAGTGGCTGCCTCAAGCGAGGGAAGTTCTACGATCAGGTACTCCCAGGTGGTCATTGTCTTCGTCCTTGGCTGAGTTGGGACCGGGGGTGATCCGATGTCGGCTTTCTCTCGGTGCGGTCCGGTGACGATGCGAGGGTGGTCCGTTCACTGGCGGATCGCCGGGTTTGCCTGGTGGCGGCGTCGATGAGTAGGTCGAGGACCTCACCGATGGTTGGTTGTCCGGCGATGACTTCTGGTAACGGCAGGTCGGCTTGGATCTGGTAGCAGTTGCGTCGGCCGTCGGGGTGGCTGTCCTTGACCACGTACCCAGCGGCGGTCAGGTCGGCGACGATCGCGTAAGCGCTGCGCTCTGTGATGCCCACCGTGGTGGCGATGTCTCTCAGACGCACCCCGGGGTCGTGGGCTATGCACACCAGCACCCGGGCGTGGTTGGTCAGGAAGCTCCACTCTGTCATCAACTTCAAGCCTAGCAACTTTCTAGAAGCGAATTGCTAGTAACTAGAATCTAGAGTAGGGTGTTCGAGTAGACGTTCGAGGCATGGTGGCCGCAGGCCGCCAGCTGTTCGAGCGTCAAGGGAAGGATTCACCATGTTGATGCGATTCGAACCGTTCCACGAGTTCGACCGGATCACCGAGGAGCTGCTCGCCCAACGTCGCATCCGGCAACTACCGGTCGACGCCTACCGGCGGGACAACGAGTTCAAGATTGCCCTCGACCTACCCGGCGCCGATCCCGGCTCCATCGAACTGACGGTCGAAAAGGATGTCCTCACCGTGCGGGCCACCCGCAGCTCGCAACAAGAGGAAGGCGACGAGATCCTGGTAGCCGAGCGAGGCTACGGCCAGTTCAGCCGACAGTTGTTCCTGGGCGAAAGCCTCGACCGAGAACACATCAGCGCCATCTATCACGACGGCGTGCTCACCATCTCGATCCCTGTCGCCGAGCAAGCCAAACCCCGCAAGGTCGAGATTACCCACGTCGGAAGCGTGGCCCAGGCCGTCGAGGCGGCCACCGTCACCGCCTGAGCAGCCGCCTCTCGCCCAGCGGAACACCCTTGCACCGCCAGCGGGAGGCGGCCCTGATACTCGCCGTGGCCGCGGTCCGTTCGGAACCCCCGCCGACACGGACCGCGCCGGCGACAGCGAACCGTTCGACCCGCTCTTCAGTAGCGGGTCGGTTTGCTCTGAACCCGTACAACAACGGACCCGAAAGAGCAGACCCGAATGCACTCCCACCATCCCAAGCCGACTGCCCCAAGCCGACTGCTCCGAGACGGCAACGCCGGTTCGGCAGCAGCCGGTCGAAAGACCCGGCCGCCCGGATCGGGCACGGCGCCGCCTGGATCGTCCACGACGCTGCCCGTGACTGCTACCACTGCTGTTGGCTGATCGGGCGACCCAATGACCACGTCATCGAAGACGCAACCGAGGCCAGCGCAGTCGACGCCGTCGACAGTCCAGGTCTCGGACCCCCAAAGCGAGGACGAGGGAGAGTGGTCGAAACAACATGAAGAGGCTCTCGAGTGAGACGCAAGGTGTCCTTCCTTGACACCGGGCCCAGACGGCGACTCCCCAACGCGGTGCGCCACACCCTCTAGTTCGACTTGTCCGCTTCCAAGTTCACGGACGGGTCAAGTTGTCACGCGGCGAGTAGCTGATGGTCGATGTAGTGGTCGAGGGTATGGTCGAGTTGGCGCCAGGCGGTGGTGAGCGGGCTTCGTCGGGCGGTGTCGTCGGGTAGGGCGGGGTCGAGCTGGACCAGACCGGGGCCGGGACCCGGCCGTGGGCGTTGGTGAACAGGACCGCGACTCGCCGGCCGAGCGGGGTGAACTGGTAGCGGTGGGTGTGAGGGGTCGATTCGATGATGCCTTTGCGTCGCAGCCGGCGCAGGTCGTAGGTGGCCTGGCGGGAGCCGTAGGGCTGGTCGAGGGTGGTGGCGGCCGGCCGGGTGAGCGTCGGGTTGTCGAACCCGGCGATGAGGTGGGCGAAGCCCACGATGGCCGACAAGAGGGCCGTCACTCTGCGGTCTCCGAAGCGCAGTCCGGGGGCGTGCAGGCCGTCGGGGTCCTCCGACGGGCAGGTCACCGCTTCGAAGGTGACCACATAGGTGCGGGGGTGGCGTCGGACGCCTGGGCATCGCAGAGGCGGCGGTTGGCCGCCCGGCCCACTCTCACGAGCGCGTGCCAGTTCTCCGCGTTCACCCGTCGGCCGATGCCGAAGTCTCAGGTGTTCGAGATCACCGTCTCGGTGCGAAGGGCGCGGTGCTCCTTGAAGTACTGCTTCATGCGCGCCGAGCGGTGGTAGCAACAGACCTGGGGATCGGCGCCTCTGGTGATGACCTTGGTGCAAAACGACCCGGGGGTGCGGGCCGTGACCTTGCGGTCGAAGACGAGGGCCACCTGGTCGGGGCGTTCGACGTCGAGGTGGTCGCGGATCACTCCCTCGAAGAAGCTCCGACCGGCCTGGGGACGGTCGAACACGCAGGTCTCAGAGACCTCGAACTGGCGGAAGGCAAGCTCGTAGCCGTAGCCCGCCCGGCGCTCGGAGTCGGTGAAGGGCGAGGGGAGCGCCCGGATCCAGCGCCAGAAGAACGACGCACCGCCCCCGATCCCAGCCCGTCGCAGATCCGCTGCAGGGCGCGGGGGTCCTCGCAGGATCTGACCCCGTTGTCGAGGGCCTCGTAGCCGATCCCGGCCTTGTCCAACTGGCGCTCGGCCCACTCGTGGCCGTTGAGGTAGATCCAGATCGGAAACGGGGCGTAGGCGTTGGTCTTGATGAACGATGGACCCCAGTCTGGGTCCCACAAGTAGAAGTAGAAGTGGTTCACGAATGCCGTCTGCCGGCTGCCGGCCCCACTCCATGTGGGGATGGGGAGCCTTCTCCTGGCCCTTGGCCGGCCAGGACCGCCACACCGAGGACTTCTCCTGGGCGATCCCGACCAGCACCACCTTGCCGGCCCCGCCCTCCGCGGCCGCAGCGTCGATGAGCGGGCGTGCGATCTCCTCCTTCGACTCACCCTTCTCGAAGTACACCACCGCCACGTCATGGTCGGTGGCGAAGCGGTGGACGTCTTTGACGTAGGCGTCGCCGATCTTGCGGAACGCCGCCGAGGATAGGATCGGGAACCGTCGCTGCCAGCGCAGGAACCAGCACACCTGGCCCACCGACTGGAGCTTCGGAACGTAGCCCTGCAAGAAGAACCGGTCCACACAGTCGCAGGTGAGCGTCACGTGGTCCCGCAGTAGGGTCGCGTAGTCGGCCATGGCAACGTCCAGGCGTCAGCAACCCGGAGGCTACGCCCGATCGCGATGGGGCGCTTCCGCGGAAGCGCCGCTCGGCGCGAAGCGCTGAGCTCGCCTTTCTTGGCGGTATGAGGCTCGCTCGCTACAGGTAGTTCGGCGGAGTTGGCGAGCAGCCACGGCGGAGGTCGCGGTCATCGCGATGGTCGCCGGCCTTTCGCCCGCTGTCAATCCTTCCCCGGCAGGGCTGCCACCACTGTGTCTACGGGCACCCTCTACGCCTGGGGCTACGGCGGGTACGGAGAACTCGGCGACGGCATGATCCATGAGACAGCTACCCCAGAGCAGATCAGCCTGCCCGGCGGCGTCAGCGCGACTGCGGTCTCGGCCGGCGGCTATTTCACCCTGGCGATCGGCTCCGACGGGAACATCTACGCCTGGGGTAAGGGCTCCAGCGGCAAACTCGGCAACGGAACCACGACCTACGATCAGACCCCCGTGCAGGTCAGCCTGCCCGCCGGGTCACCGCGACAGCCATCTCTGCAAGCCCGAACTTTACGGACCCGTCCGGCCCCGAGTTCAGCTTGGCGGTCGGCTCCGACGGGCATATCTACGCACAGGTGTCAATGGCCAAGTTTTTGTCCTCGCTGGTGGCCAGGAAAAAGTCCTCGCCCCAGGGGGTTCAGTTGTGAGTGGTCGGGGTCGGTGGCGCCTCCTTCGCGTTGGTGGTGAGGCTTCGGTTGGGGCCTCCGGTGGTCTGGCGGGGCGTGTCCTCGGCCACGCCCGCTTGGCGCCGCCGGTAGGCGGCCTGTCGGCAGGCTGGGTCACAGAAGCGTCTTGGTGATCCGGGGGTGGGCGCGGTCCAGAGCCCGTCGACGGCGGTGACGGTGATGCGTCCGCAGACTGGACAAGTGAAGCCGTCGCGGGCGCGCTGATTGGAAGCGTCACGCATTACTTGGGTCGCCTGCTTCGGGCTTCACGCATGCGGTAGCTGTCGCCGTCGGTGACGACGACGATCGCGTGGTGGAGCAGGCGGTCGAGCATCGAGCCTGCGGTGGTGTGCTCGGGCATGAATCGGCCCCACTCCTCGAAGGGCCAGTGGCTGGCGACGCCGAGGGAGCGTCGTTCGTAGGCGGCGGCCACGAAGCGGAACAGCAGCTGGGCCCCGGTGTCATCGAGCGGGGCGAACCCCAGCTCGTCAACGATGACGTACTCGGCCCGCAGGATGGCCTCGATGACCCTCCCGACGCTGTTGTCGGCGAGGCCCCGGTAGAGGGTATCGACGAGCTCGGCGGCGCTGAAGTAGCGGACCCGGTGGCCGGCGTCGACGGCGGCGTGGCCCAGGGCGACGAGCAGGTGGCTCTTGCCGGTGCCGGCCGGGCCGACGAGCACGGGGCTCTCCGCGGCGCGGATCCACTCGAGACCGGCGAGGTAGTCCAGCGTCGCCGACGGGATCGAGCTGACGGTCCGGTCGAACTCGTCGAGACGTTTGGTGACCGGGAAGTTGGCGGCCTTGAGCCTGGCGCGAGCGTTGGAGGCGTCCCGGCTGGTGATCTCCGCTTCGACGAGGGTGCGCAGCAGCTCCTCTGGCGCCCAGCGCTGCGTCTTGGCGGTGACCAACAGCTCGGGGGCGATGCTGCGCATGGCCGCGAGCTTCAACCGGCGCAGGCCGGCGGCGAGGTCGGCGGCGAGGGCCGGCGGGGTCGCGGCGGTCACTGGGGGCCCTCGATGGCGTAGTGGGCCAGCGGCCGGGTGGCCACGATGGGCAGCGGGATGACCAGCGCCTCGCCGGGCGCGCTGGGCTGGGGAGCTCCGGTCCCTGCTGCGAGGATCGAGCGCACGTCGGCCGCCCGCCACCGCCCGAACGCGACCGCCCGTTCCAGCGCAGCGACGAGCGCACCGCGTCCGTGGGCTGCCTCCAGGCCGGCCAGCTCTGCCAGCTCACCACCGAGCCGGGTGACCCCGGCGGCCGCCGCGCCCTTCAAGAAGGCTTCCGCCGCCGGCCCGAGCGCCAGGAACGCCTTCTCGGCGGGCGTGCCCGGCCGGGGGGCCCGGCGCGGCCGGTCCGGTCGGGCGCCGCCGTAGTGGTCGTCTGCGACCGACGCCTCGCCGGGAGCGACCAGCGCGTGGTCGGCGACGGTCTCATCGCCGACGAGGACCTTCACCCGGCCGTCGGCGGCGAACACCTCGACGGTGCGCCCGATCAGACGGTTCGGGACCGAGTACCGGGCCGAACCGATCCGCACGCAGGAGAGCCGGTCGACCTTCCTCATGGTGGTCCGCCCGAGCCGCGGACGCAGCGACGGCAGGGGCCCGAGCAGCTCGCGCTCGGCGCTGACCCGCTCTGCGGGGACCGCACAGACCTCCGAGTGCACGTGGCTGTTGACCTCGGTGCACCACGTCCGGGCGTTGTTGTTGGCGGTGGCGAGATCCGCGACATCGGGCTCGGTCGGCACGACCAGGTCGGACTTGGCGTAGCCGACGAGGTTCTCCACGATCCCCTTCGATTCGGGGTCGCCGCCCTCACAGAAATCGGGTCGGAAACGGTAGTGCGTCGCGAAGCGCACATAGTCGGGCGTCGGGACGACGACGTTCGCGACGACCCCGCCCTTCAGGCACCCCATCCGATCGGCCAGCACGACCTTTGGGACACCGCCCAGCTCCTCGAAGCACTCGGCCAGCATCGCGAACGTCGTCTCCGCCCGCTCATCGGCAGCGAAGCGCACGAACCGCCACCGCGACCAGGCCAGCACCGCGCAGAACACGTGCAGCGAGCCCTCCGACCCCCAGTCGATCACGAGGGTCTCTCCCGGCGACCACACCGCCGGCCGGCGCCCCCGGTGATGCTCGCGGCGCCAATCGGCCTTTGCCTTGGCCACCAGGCGCCGGAAGTTGCGGGCCGAACCCGTGTAGCCCGCCGCACAGGCCTCGGGCAGCAGGCGTTTGGCCGAGATCTTCCCCGACGTCTTCTTCACCCGGGCAACTACGACATCGCGCACGACGTCGTAGTTGCGCCCGGGCTCCTTGGCGGCCGTCGGCACCTCGCCGGCGGCCAGGCGAGCCAACGCCCGCTTGATCGTCTTCGGGTCACAGCCGCACATCGCGGCCGCCCCCCCGTAGGTGCCCACCTCGCGGTAGGCGGCGGTCATGTCCATGTGTTCCCTCGCTGACTTCAATGGAGCTCCCCTGGTCGGTGTGGTGCGGATAGGCACCGACACCGTCACCGGCCAGGGGACTCAACCGGTGGATGCGCAACGAGGGGCGAGGACTTCTACATGGCCACCAGTGAGGACATCCGCGTGGCCACACGCGAGGACTTTTTCATGGCCACGGACAGGTGTCGCCGTCTCCGCCGGCCGGTGCTGCTGCCGACAGTAGGGAAGGATGCCGCGCTGCTGACTACTGCTGCCGACTGGTGGAGGTCCCGTATTGGGGACTCTCCGCCATATGCACTGGTCAGCGGTTGGAGCAGACAATGTGCATTGTCGGTATCGCGGGAAAGACATAGCCCGACCACGGGCGGCTTTCAAGACGACACGCCACGGGGGGGGTGGCGCTGGGGGGGCGCACATGCGTGTTTTGCGAAAATCCTTTGTCACGCAGCCAGTTTGTGTGCGCCGTGAAGGTCGCCAGGGCCCACCCAGGGGCATCCTGTGAGGTTCGCCCCGCTTGTCACCGCAGCGGTGGTGGTGTCAAGGGGACTGGCTGCGTCCCTCCGCTTACGCTGCGGGACGTCAACGCCACTAGCGATGCCGAACGCCTAGTGGCGTTCGGCGCATCTGCTAGTGGCAGCCCCAGCCCGCCACTGGGGCTGCTCGGTGTTCCTTCCGACCCCTCCCTCCCCCGACCGAAGGAATGGGCGCTGACACGCTTGTATGTGCCCGAGGGTCTACATTCGGCGGCGCTTCAGGCCCTTGCCTTCCTTGGGGGGACCGCTTTTCCGACGCAACGGGTTGTCCGTAGGGTGTCCCTACGTGTCCCCTACTGGCCTACCAGCCGAAGGGACCGTCGGCCACGTCGTCGTCGTAGGGATCGTAGCTGCCGCCGCCGCTGCCGCCGCGACGGCGCTTGCGGTAGCGATCACTCGCCTCGGCACCCCTCTCGGTAAACAGATCGTAGATGATCCAGGCTGCGATCCCGACGACCCCGATGATGACGATTGTCCATCCGAAGCCGATGCCGAACATGTCAGAGGAGCGTAGTGCCCGGGTTCAGCCTGGCCATCGGCTCGAACGGGCAGGTCTACGCCTGGGGCCTAGACACCTACGGCCAGCTGGGCGGCGGCACCGACACCGACTCGACCGCCCCCGAGCCCATCCCCGAGCAGATCGCCCTCCCAGGCGGCGTCACCGAGACCGCCGTCTCCGCCGGTGGCGGTTCCGGCGACAACGGATTCAGCCTGGCGATCGGCTCCGATGGCCATATCTACGCCTGGGGCTACAACGCTCAGGGCGCGCTCGGCGACGGCACTACGACCGGTCCGGACTGCGCCTACTTCGGCTACGTTTGCCACGACACCCCCGAACAGATCGGTGGATCCGCCGGTGCGGTGACGGAGGGTGACGGCCACAGCTTCGCGTTGGTCGGGCAGAGTCCGCCGCAGTTCACTCAGGACAGTCCGCCCACAAGTGTGAACGCGGGTTCCACGTTCGACTACCAGTTCGTCGCCAGGGGCCTGCCGGCGCCGACGTATGCGCTGTCGGGGGCGCCGGCGTGGCTGTCGATCGACCCGAACACGGGCGAGGTGTCGGGCAGCGTGCCCAGCGACATTGCCAGCTTCAGTTTCGCTGTGACCGCGACCAACAGCCAGGGCCAGGCGACGGCCGGCCCGTTCACGGTCGCCGTCACGGTGGTCCCGGTCACGGTGAGCGGCACCGCGGCGGACAGCGCCGCCAACCCGGTGGCTGGCGCGGTGTTTCGACGTGTGCCCCGCCGGCGGGGGGCTTGTGCCGAGGCCACCTCTGGCGTAGGTCGCGGAAATAATCGTAGATACCGCTACGTTCGCGAACGGGTGACCCACGAGCCCACGAGGAGGTTCGGTCATGACTGGACCCGCCATCACCCGTCCCGGTGACGCTGTCGTCGCCGCCTCCCGCCACCTGTTCGCCGCCGGCGTCATGTCGCACGCCGGCCACGCCAACCTGAGCGCCCGTGTGGCCGCCGACCGCTTCGCGTTGACGACGACCGGGATGGTGCGCGACCTTCGCCCGGACGACGTGGCGACGGTCGACCTGGACGGGAAGGTGACCGAGGGCAACCTCGCCGCGGAGAACGCCGAGATCGTGGGCATGCACGCCGTGGTGTACCGGGCACGGCCCGACGTGAGGGGGATCATCCACACCCACTCCCCCGCCGCCACCGCCTTCGCGCTCGCCAACCGGGAACTGCCGTGCCGCGCCGAGCCGCTGCTGCGCTTCGGCCAGGCCGAACCCGTCCCGGTCGTGGCCTGGGGCCCGCGCGGCTCGGAGGTGTCGGTCCGCGGGATCGCCGCGGCGCTCGACGAGCACCCGACCACCTCCGCGGTTCTGCTCGCCAACCATGGCCTGCTCGCCTTCGGAGCCGATCCGATGGCAGCCGCCCGCCTCGTCGTCGCGATCGAGGAGGCGGCCGAGGCCGAGCTCGCCGCCAGCGCCATCGGCGGGGCGGCCGACTTCCCGCCCGGCGCCCTCGAGCAGGTGCGCGAGTCGATGGCACGGGCCCGGCCGTGACCCCCGCCGGCCACGACAGCGACGCCGGCGTGGAGGCCGCGGCGCCGGGTCCGGGCGAGCCGGTCACCGCCTCCGCCGGGGAGATGTGGGACCGGCGCTTCGCCGAGCAGCCATGGCCGTCCGTCCCCGACCCCTACCTCGTCGAGTTCGCCGGCCTGCTGCCGCCGGGCCGCGGCCTCGACCTCGGTGCGGGGCCCGGCCGCAACAGCCTGTGGCTCGCCGCCCGGGGCTGGGACATGACCCTCGTCGACATCTCCCGAGTCGCGCTGGACCAGGCCACCGCCGCCGCAAAGGGCCGCCCCGCCGGCACACACACCCGCCCCGCCGGCACACACACCCGCCCCACCGCACACACCCCCGCCCGCCCGATCACCACGGTGCACGCCGACGTGCTCGCGTGGCAACCCGAGGAGTCCCGCTTCGATCTGGTCATCGTCGCCAACCTCCATCCGGGCCCCGACGCGCTCGCCGCTGTTCTCGCACGCGGCGCCCGGGCGCTTCGCCCCGGCGGCCACCTGTACGTGGTCGGCCACCACGTAGCCACCCTGGGGCGCCACGGCCCCCCCGACCCCGACCGGCTCCTCACTGCGGACCGCCTCCGCTCCGCCTTGCCCGAGACGCTCAGCGTCGAAGTGCTCGACACCCGGCACCGTGCGGCCGATCACGGCGACCCCGCCGGCGACCCCGCCGGCCACCCCGCCGGCCACCCCGACGGGCAGCCGGCGGGCGACACGGTGGTGCTCGCCTGGGCCACCAGACCTGCCACGCCGGGGGCCGATCGGCGATGACCGCCTCTGGCCCCGGCCCCCTGACCCCCGAAGCGCATGCCCGGCGTGACGAACCCGGTCTGGTCGGCGTGGGCTTCCTCCTCGGAGCCGCCCACCGCGCCCGGCGCCGGCAGTGGGAGGCACGCCTCGCCGACCTCGGGTTGAGCGCCCCGCAGGCGGCGATGCTCCGCC
Source organism: Chloroflexota bacterium (assembly GCA_021789355.1). The sequence continues at coordinate 10,985 of JAJYJR010000058.1, forward strand.
TCATCGCCGCCGAGCCCGGCCAGGGTGTCCGCCACCTCGCCCGCCGGCTGGGCACCGACCCCATGAACGCCCGCAGGATCAGCGAGTCCCTCGTCGCGGCGGGGCTCTGCCGGCCCGGACACGACCCTCATGACGCCCGGCGCCGACCGCTCGAGCCGACCACCCGGGGCCGGCGGCTCGCCCGGTCCGTCACCGAGCGAGCCCATGAGTCCGAGCAGATCCTCGCCGAAGCCCTCGGAGAGCAGACCTACCGCTCGCTCATCGCCGCGCTGCGGGCCCTCCTCGACGACGAGACCCGGCTCGAACGGCGGCCGGCGCCGCCGGCAAACGACAGCGCCGGGGACTGAGGGTCGGCAGACCCCCCGGCAGACCCCTCCGCAGACCCCCCGGCAGACCCCCCGGCAGACCCCTCAGCAGACCCCCACCGCTTGGCACGCCCGGAGGATGGGCATGGCGAAGCCGATCCCCGAGACGTGAAATGGAGTGCTCGGCTCTGCGATACCGACCACCTTGCCGGCCGAGTTGAGCACCGGGGCGCCGTCATCGACGTCGGGAACCTCCACGGAGAACGTCAGGTGCTCGGCGCTGCCCCGGCCGGAATAGGCGACCACCGCGCCGTCGCGCAACCCACTCGACCCGGGCTCCCCCAGCGTCACCGTGTCTCCTGTTTTGGGGGTCGACACCGAAATCGACAGCGACGGAAACTCCCCCGGGATCCGCAAGAGGGCGACGTGAGGCTCCGTGGTGACAGCGAGCACCGTGGCGGTAAAAGACTGACCTCCGTGGTCCAGGTCCACTTTGCCGTTTCCCTGCCTCAACGCGTCCACGACCAGGTCGTAATCGGTGAGCAGCTCGCTGGTCTGCGAGCTCGTATGGATCACGAACGCGTACCCGCGTCGCGTCTCGTTACCGAATTCGTCCATTCCGCCGCCGAGAACGTCAAACGTCGACGCTGCCGAAAGCTGACTCGACGGCGCAGCGGCCGGAGTGGTGGGAGTCTTCGACGGGTTCGTGACAGCCGCCGCCACCGGGCGAGCGGGCGACCCGCCGCGGAAGACCTCGAAGCCGATCAACCCGACCACGGCTGCGAGCACCACAACGGCGGTGGCACCGAACCGGCGGCCGTGCCGGCGACGGACCCAGGACACGATGCGTCCCGGCGACACCCCGCGAGCGCGATCACATTGCGGACAGAACCCGCCAATGAGCGGAAACCCACAGAAACGGCACCAATCACCTTTTGTCGGGCCGACAGACATCCCTTTGCCCCTTGGGTCACCCATCACCACTACGAAAACGGAAATTTTCGTCGCCCGCCGCGATTCTGCGGTCACCCCGGCGAAATAGGAAAGAGTACAAAGTCCCCTCTCGGGCGCCCTCCCGCGTGATCTTCTTCACGAGGTTGCGGCCCGAAGCGAGCGCCGCATGTCGGCTGGACCGCCGCCGCTGCTCTTCGCCCCGCTGGCGCATGAGGGGGGCGCCCTTGCGGCCGTCGGTTCCGCCACGGTCGGGGCGGCCCCCGCTATCATCACCCCCGGAATCGGCATGGTGGAACGACGGCGTACCTCAACGTCCAGCTTCGGGGTGGGCCGGCGCGAGAGCCACGACTCCTCGGCCTTCTACGAGCGCTTCCGCGCGCCTGAGGTGAGCGACGACGACTCGGTCCTGTCGCCCGCGCCGCTGCCCGAGCCTTTCATCTGCGGGGATTCGCGGCGCATGGATGCGGTGCCCGACGGGTCCGTCGCCCTGGTGGTGACCTCCCCCCCGTACTTCGCCGGCAAGGAGTACGAGCAGGAGATCGAGCGCGAGGGAGTCCCCGGCTCGTACCTGGAATACCTGCGCCTGCTGGCCGACGTGTTCTCCGAGTGCGTCCGCAAACTCGAGCCCGGAGGACGCATCGCCGTCAACGTCGCCAATCTCGGCCGCAAGCCCTACCGCAGCCTCTCCGCCGACGTGATCCGGATCCTTCAGGACGACCTCGGGCTGCTCCTGCGGGGGGAGCTGATCTGGCAGAAGGCCGAGGGGGCGAGCGGGTCGTGCGCCTGGGGGTCGTTCCGCAGCGCCGCCAACCCGGTGCTGCGCGACCTCACCGAGCGGGTGGTCGTCGCCAGCAAGGGCCGCTTCGACCGGGCCCGCACGGTGGGACAGCGCCGGGCGGAGGGCCTCCCCCACGAGAGCACGCTGATGACCGAGGACTTTCTCGTCCTCACCCTCGACGTGTGGTCCATCCCCCCCGAAAGCGCCCGCAGGGTGGGGCACCCCGCGCCTTTCCCCGCCGAGCTGCCCGAGCAGCTGATCCGCCTCTACACCTTCGCCGGCGACCTGGTCCTCGACCCGTTCATGGGCAGCGGGTCGGCCCTGGTGGCCGCCGCCCGCCTGGGCCGGCGCTACGCCGGCTACGACCTCGACCCCGCCTACGTCGAGACCGCACGGCGCCGGGTGGCCGACGCCCTCGAGGCCGGGGCGCGGGCCGGCGACCCGCAGGGCGAGGAAGTGGCGCACGGCGGCAAGGCCGCCGCCAGGCTGGCCGAGGACGCACTCGTGGGCGCCGGCTTCGCGATCCGCCGGCGCAACCACCGGGTCCCCCGGACCGGCGTCTCGGTGAGCTTCCTCGCCGAGGACGCCGACGGGGCGGACTGGCTGTTCGACGTCGCCGGCGCCTTCACCAGCTACCGCGGCGGCCTCCTGCGCAACGACACGGTCTGGCGCGCCCTCGGCCGCGCCCACGCCCTGCGGGGCCGCCTGCCGGGCAAGGTCCCCGTCGTGCTGCTCACCACCGCGCTCCCCCGCCGGCCCAGCGGGGCGGACATGGCCCTGCGGGCCGCGGGGCCGGGGGCGTTCTTCGACGCCATCGACGTGCTCTCCGGCGAGGGCCGCAGACGGCTCGAGCGCTACGCGGGCGGGGGACGGACCGGCGAGCCGCTGGCCGGGTTCTGGACCCCCGCCGAGCTGCGCCGGGGCGGCCACTGAAGGGTCGTAGGACGGGCCCCGCCCAGGGTCGCATGGTGACGGGGACAAAGAGGCGGCGTCGCGGCCCGCCGGCTACGGCACGAGCGACACGGTCGTCGCGGTGACAGGCCCGTCGGGGGCGATGCGCCACCAGAGCTTGGCGACGCCGGCTCCGGCCGGCGTCTCGATCACCATCTCGTAGCCGACCTGGCCGCGGGCCGGTATCGCCGTGAGGGCCGAGCAGTTCAGCGAGAAGGTCTCCTGGGCCGGCTGACCCGCCGCCGGGTAGATGCCCTCCTGGTAGACGGGGCAGGGGTCGAGGACCACCGCGGCGGCGGTGGGGTTGGAGAGCATGACGGTGTAGTGCAGGGTGCTGCCCGCCTTCACCGTGACGGGCGCTCCCCCGGCAGGGAGCAGGCCGGGAATCGCGACGGAGAGCGACCCGACGCTTCCGGGCACGGCCGGCGGGGGGGTGGCCCCGGCGCCGAAGGAGGCGTCGAACCATGCCGACAGCCCCGCGCACACGTCCACCGGCGGCACGGGGAGCGGGAGGGTACCCGTGGGCAGGACGGCCTCGAGGTCCCGGTAGGGGCGGCCGGGCACGGCCGTGCCGCCCGCGCCACAGCTGTCGCTCGTCGCGATCGCCAGGTAGGTCCGCCCGCCTGCGGCCAGGGCCGACGGGGCGCCCGGGGCGTTGCGGGTCGCCTCGTAGAGGGTCACCCGCCGGCCGCTCGCGTCCACGGCGGAGATGGACGGGCTTGCGGGGAGGCGGCACGCCCCCGGACCGGCGTTCGCCAGCGGTACCCGCACGTAGAGGCTGCCGCCGGCGGCACCGCTGAGCGCGACTCCCGGGCGCAGCTCCCGGGGGGTGCACGCGGCGTTCGCCGCCAGCGTGGTGGTTGTGGTGGTGGTCGTCGCCGGCACGGTCGCGGGGGCGTCGACCCAGGGGACGAGCGTGGCGGCCGGAACCGCCGGCGCCGGGCTCGTCGCGGCCGGGCTCGTCGGCGAGGCAGTAATGACGATCGAGGTGCGGTGCGGCCCGCCGCCGCGGTGGTTGACGAAGAGCGCTGCGCCGCCGACGGTCGCCGCCACGGCGGTGGCGCCCATCAGGGCGCGAAAGCCGCCGGCGTGGCTACGTGTGCGGCGAACGGGGCGGCGCAGCGGATCTTCGGTCACCAGACCCATCGACGCACCGCACGTCCGGAAGGTTCCGCGGTGCGGGGAGGAGAAATTGCGGCGGGGGGCCACCTGGCCCCCTGCCGCCGGACCCTACCGGCCGGCCCGCCCCGGGGGGGCGACATCGTCGAGCGCGGTGAGGGCGATCAGGGCGCGGTGGACCCCCTGGCTAGCCTCTGCGAGACGGCTTGCGGTCTCGCCGCCCGCGTCGGGCATTTCGGTCCGCCAGCGCAGGTCGATGGTACGGCTCACCCGGCGCAGCATGCCCACCACGCCCACCAGGTCCGCAGCTGAAGGGGACGGGGCCCCGGCGTCATCCCAGTCGCCGGCGAAGCCGTCCGGTGTGTACTGGATCTGAAGTGCACCATGGCCCGGGACTCCCGTCACGCCCCCCATGGTCACGCGACACGCCCGCTGCGGCAAGGGACTTTTGCCCCTATGGCCGCCGCCGATCTACCCCTCGGGCGTCTCCGGCGCCGCCTTCTTCGCCGGCGCCGCCTTCTTCGCCGGCGCCGCCTTCTTCGCCGGCACCGCCTTCTGGACCGGCGCCGCCTTCTTCACCGGCGCCGCCTTCTTCACCGGCGCCGCCTTCTTCACCGGCGCCGCCTTCTGGACCGGCGCCGCCTTCTTCGCCGGCGCCGCCTTCTTCACCGGGCCGCCGGTCCCGGCCGCAGGCGGGACGTCCTCCCCCAGGGCGGTCAGGTCGACGAGCGAGTCGTCGCCGCCGAACTCGTTGGGGACGTAGGCGTCGGCGGCCCAGTCGTTTTCCCAGCGCTGCCCGTCGAGGAGGTACCGGAACCGGTAGGCCCTGCCGGCGTCGAGCGTCACCGAGGCGGAAAAGCCGCCCTCGGCGTCGCGGATCATGGCGTCGGCGTCCGCCGACCAGCCGTTCCATTCCCCGCACACCGACGCTCTCTGGGCACCGACCCGAGGGTCGAGGGTGAACATGACCGTCGCCTTGCCGTTCGATCCCCTGGACTTGATCACGTCGCCTCCGCTCTCTTGTGCCTACGCGCAGTCTCGCGCGGGCCGCCGGCCCGCACTCTCCCGCAGTTCGCGCGCTGGT
>JAJYJR010000777.1 GCA_021789355.1 Chloroflexota bacterium
CTGCCGAGGGCCGCGACAGCGGCGAGGTCGCGTCGCCGGGCACGCCGGGCGGCGGGGGGCGTGTGCGGCCAGGCGGTCAGACTGAAGGACGCACCGTCTGGCAGGGCGTCGACGCGCTCGACCACCACCTCGATCGCGCCGGCACAGGCGTCGGTGGTCGCCTCGATCGCCGCGCGCAGGGCCGCGGTGGCCTGCGGCGCCAGGCGCAGCACCACCCGCGGGAGGCGCGGCAGCCGAAGCGTGGCCTCCCGGGGTGCGCACCCGGAGCGGACCGCCGGCCGCCGGGAACCGCGCGACGCCGGCGTGGTGCGGGCTCGGGCCGCGGTGCCCCGAGGCGGCCTCGATCGCAGGGCCGTTCGGCCGGGCGCGGACGCCAGCCGGAGCCAGGGCAGCACCTCGCCGACCGTCGCGAAGCCCGCGACGTGGCGCGGCGCGGGATGGCCGCCGCTCACAGCTGGCCTCCCTCGATCTCGTCACCGGCGGCGGGGTCGGAGGCGGAGAGCGGGCCGTAGCAGGTTGCACAGAACGTCGAGCCGTCGAGCCGTGTGCCCTGGACGTGCCCGCTTCCTCGATCTGTCGGGCAATGCCACGGCTCGGCGTCGTCCTGTCTCTCCTCACCTAGAAAGAGGGGGAATCGACCGTCCCCACCGTCCCCCGGATGCCACTCACGTTCAGATTCGGGGGACGGTTGCCGATTCCTGAACCGTCCCCCACCGTCCCCACCGTCCCCCGGCGCGGCCCCAGCTTGCGGGGGACGGTCGGGGACGGTCGCTGGGGCGGCTCGCGGGGTACCGTCTGCCTGAATCGTGCTCCCAGGGACGGTGGGGACGGTGGGGACGGTCGTGCCGGGGACCTGCTGGATGCTGACGAGACGGCGCCGCGTGTGGGGCTCCTTCTGGTCGAAGATGATGTCGATCTTGGCGTCGTCGCCGGCTCGGAGCCGCAGCTCGGGCGCGAGGCGGCGTAGCTGCCCGCTGAGACCGCGCGGGGTCCGCGGCCAGTCGGGGCGGTTACGGGACCGCTCGTCCACCCGCAGCTCGAGCGCCGTGAGCAGCTCCTCGGCTGTGCCCTCCCACCCTCCGGCGTTGGTCAGCGCGACGAGCGGCGCGGTCAGCGGCGACGCCTCGACCACGGACTCCCGGCTGCCGGCGCGCATCTCCGCGAGATCCCGGGCGAACGCCCCCTCCTCCCAGCCGAGGATCGGCTCCGCTGCGCTGACGAACCGCGCCGCATCCACCATGCGCGTGGACTGGGGAAGCTCGACGCCGTCGACCCCGGCGACACTCGCCACCAGGGCATCGAGGAGCGCCCCGAAGATCGCCGGCCGGAGCTAACGTCATCGTGTGTGGAAACGTCGCCGCGCTCCCGTCCCGTCGGCTGACCGGATGAGAGCACGGCGTACCCTTCCGATGAGCCATCAACTCACGGACAGGAGGTACGCCGCGATGGCACGGTACCACGCCCGGCAGCCCGCGCCCACGTCCGGCGCGGTCGTCACCGACACGTTGGAGGCGGTCGCCCGGGAGGGCGCCCGCCGCATGCTCGAGCGGGCCCTGGAGGCGGAGGTCGACGCGTTCCTGGGACGCGACCGCTATGCCCCGGGCGGCCGGGAGACCGGCTACCGCAATGGCCACGGCCGGCCCCGCGAGATCGGCATCGGCACTTGGTCGGTGGAGGTGCGCCCACCGCGGGTGTCGGATCTACCGGCGGGGGCCGAATCCTTCAGCTCGGCGCTCCTGCCGAAGCGACGCTACTTCAGCCGGGAGACGCAGCGCCTGTTCGCCCGGCTGTATCTCGAGGGGCTCTCCAGCGGCGACTTCGAGCCCGCCTTCCGGGGGCTCCTGGGCGCCAAGGCCCCCTTGAGCGCGTCGACGATCCTGCGCCTCAAAGCGACGTGGGAGGCCGACTACCGCGCCTGGCGGAGCCGCCCCGTCCGCGGCCGGTTTGCCTACGTCTGGGCCGACGGGATCTATCTTGGCGCGGGGCTCGAGGACGAGCACTCCTGCCTGCTCGTGGTCATCGGGGCGCGCGAGGATGGTGCCAAGGAGCTGCTCGCGATGGGCTTGGGCTACCGCGAGAGCACGGAGTCCTGGGCCGGCGTCCTGCGCGACCTGCGGGAGCGCGGCCTCGGAGCGCCGCTGCTCGCGGTCGGCGATGGGGCCCTGGGCCTGTGGGCCGCACTCTCCGAGGTGTTCCCCTCCACCCGCCACCAGCGCTGCTGGAACCACCGGGCGCGCAATGTCATCGACCAGCTCCCGAAGCGCCTCTGGCCGGAGGCCCGCCGGCGGCTCCGGGAGGTCTGGTGGGCCCCCACCCGCGCGGCCTGCGAGGCCCGCCGCGACGAGGCCGCGCGCTGGCTCCACGCCGCTGGCCAGGACCAGGCCGCCGAGACGCTCTTCCGCGACTGGGACGACTTCGTCAGCTTCTACGACTTCCCGGCCGAACACTGGCCCCACCTGCGCACCAGCAACCCGATCGAGTCGGTCTTCGCCGGGGTCCGGCTCCGGACGAACGTGGCCAAGCGGGCCCGGGTCCGGGAGAACGCGCTCTACCTCGTATTCAAGATCGTCGAGCGCCTGGGCCGCCACTGGCGGACCCTCAACGGTGGCGCCACGCTCATGACCCTCGTCCTCGCCGGCGAGCGGTTCACCGACGGCAGCCTCGTCAGGCGGGCACCAGCAGAGGAGGAGATAGCGGCCTGATCACGTCACCCCGGAAGGGAGTTTCCACGCAAGTTGACAAAGGCTCCATACTGTGGAATCTCACCGAAGTGTCCTCGGACGCACCTCGGGTTTGTCACAACTTCCAAGGTCCGGTCGGAGGCTCTCTGAGCGGCCCGAACCAAGTGCCGACAGTCGCCATCAAGCCGCGACAACCGCCGTGCCGGCAGCTGCGAGCGGATCCGTTTCGCCACCGAGCGCACGTCGTGCAGGATCTCGTCGGGCGTGCCGCCGAGGTCGAGCGAGATGGTCTCGATGCGTTTCCCGATGTGCACGACCGTCTGGTCGCCGGGTCGCCCTCCCCTGCCGTGCAGATCAGGAGGGCACCGTCCAGGCCCGTGGCGATGGCGTACGCCGTGGCCTGGTAGGCGGATGCTGTTGCGGTGACTCCCGCGCCGGCCGCCTCGCCTACGGCTCCGGCCGCCGGACCTCCGGCGCGTGCGCCGTGCGCTCGGCCGCGTCGAGCATCGGGATGCGCACCCCGCGGGCCCGCGCCACCGCGATGGCCCGCTCGTAGCCCGCGTCCACGTG
>JAJYJR010000778.1 GCA_021789355.1 Chloroflexota bacterium
GAGCCCGTACCGCCCGCCACACCGCGCCATCTCGTGGACCAGCATCGTCATCAGGCGCGCCCCGCTGGCCCCCAGCGGGTGCCCCAGCGCGATGGCTCCCCCGTTCACGTTGACGCGATCCGGGTCGAGCGCAAGCTCTCGCATGCACGCGACCGACTGGCTGGCGAACGCCTCGTTGATCTCGACCAGGTCCAGGTCCGCCGCGGTCAGCCCCGCACGATCCAGCGCCTTGCGGACGGCGGGGATCGGACCCAGCCCCATCACCGAAGGATCCACGCCCGCGACCGCGGTGGCGATCACCCGGGCCATCGGCCGGAGCCCCAGCTCGCGGGCACGATCCGCCTCTACCAGCACCAGCGCGCTGGCCCCATCGTTGATCCCCGAGCTGTTGCCCGCCGTCACGGACCCGCCCTGGCGGAACGCCGGGCGCAGCTTCGCAAGCGCCTCGGCCGAGGTGTCGGCCCGGGGATGCTCGTCCCGGTCGACCACCACCGGCTCGCCTCTTGGCTGCGGCACGGTCACCGGGACCAGCTGGTCGGCGAACGCGCCCGACTCGATCGCGGCCACGGCCCGGCGCTGGCTCAGGAGCGCGAAGGCGTCCTGGTCCTCGCGGCTCACGTGGCACTCGTCGGCGACCTTCTCCGCGGTCTCGCCGAGCGAGATCGTCCACTCCTTCGGCATGCGCGGGTTCACGAAGCGCCAGCCCAGCGTGCTGTCCTGCAGCTCGTGCGTGCCGCGCTCGAACGCCGTCCCGGGCTTGCTCATCACCCACGGCGAGCGGGTCATGCTCTCGACCCCACCCGCGACGAAGACGCCCCCCTCGTCGGCCATGATCGCGTGAGCCGCCGCGTTGATCGCCTGGAGCCCCGAGCCACACAGCCGGTTGACGGTCTGCCCGGGGACCTCGACCGGGAAACCGGCCAGCAGCGCGGCCATCCGGGCCACGTTCCGGTTGTCCTCGCCGGCCTGGTTCGAGCAGCCGAGCACGACGTCCTCGACCAGCGCGGGCTCGACCCCCGCCCGGTCGACCGCCGCCCGCAATACGAGCGCCGCCAGGTCGTCGGGTCGGACGTCCTTCAGGGCGCCGCCGTAGCGGCCGACAGGGGTCCGGACCGCACTGGCGATCCAGGCTTCGCGCAGCGAACGATGCAGATCACGGGGCATGGTGGGCGGCTCCTCGGGCGTTCGAGACGTGGCCGATTCTATGCGGCGCCTGCCGCGCCCAACGACACCCGGCGTGCCCGCCGCTACCGGCCCCGCCAGGTCGCCGGCCGCTTCTCCAGGAACGCTCGCATCCCTTCCTTCTGGTCCTCGGTCGCGAACAGCAGGTAGAAGAGGCGGCGCTCCAACGCCAGGCCCTCGCGGAGCGGCAGCTCCTCGGCGGCGTCGATCGCCTCCACCGCGGCCTCCACGGCGCGTGGGGGCATCGCTGCGATCTGCGCCGCCAGGTCGAGCGCCGCGGGCACCACCTGGTCGGCCGGGACGAGCCGGCTGACCAGGCCATGGGCCTCCGCCTCGGTCGCGGGCAGGTTGCGCCCGGTGAGGATCAGCTCCATCGCCTTCGCCTTGCCCAGCGCGCGCGTGAGCCGCTGGGTGCCGCCGGCCCCGGGGATGACGCCGAGCCGCACCTCCGGCTGGCCGAACACGGCATCATCGGCCGCCACGATCATGTCGCAGGCCATCGCGAGCTCGCAGCCGCCCCCCAGCGCGTACCCACGCACGGCCGCGATCGTGGGCGTGCGCACCCGCGCGATGCGCTCCCAGCGCGCGAACCGGTCCGAGGCCAGCAGTCCCGCGGCGCTCTCCTCGGCCATCTCGCTGATGTCGCCGCCCGCGGCGAAGGCACGCTCCCCTGCGCCCGTGAGCACGATGCAGCGGCAGGCGGGGTCCGCGTCGAGCGACTCGAACGCGCCGGCGAGCTGGTCGATGGTGGCCGCGTCGAGCGCGTTGAGCACGCGGGGCCGGTCGATGGTGACCAGCGCGACGCCATCGAGGGTGCGCCCCTCGGGACCCCGTTCGGGCCGGCCGCCGGCCTCGGGCGCCGGAGCCGGCGCGGGAAACGCGACGCGGATGCGGGGCTGCTCGGTGGGCGGTTGCTCGGTCATCGGACGCCTCCAGCTGCTGGGTCCGGACTCCGCCCCGCGGTGGCCCGCTCGGTCGCGATCGCCGCCGTGGAGCGATAGAACTGCTCGGCGACGTCGCCGAAGAGCCGCGGCCGCAGCACCATCGCCTGGTGGCCACAATCCGGCACGATGCACAGCTGCGCGTCGGGCAGCTGCCGGTAGAACGCGACCGCGTGGTCCACCGGCACGAACACGTCGCGATCGCCGGTCACCACCAGGGTGGGGACACGGACCCGCCGCAGGTCGGCCGGCGTGATCGCCGTCTCCGTGCGCATCCCGGCGTGGAGCGCGCGCATCAGATCGTGCCAGGCGCCCGGACCCTGCACCGGCCCGTGCCGCCGCTCCAGCTGCGCGGCCCATGCTGGCTCCTGCCGCTCGATCCGGTCCGGGTCCATCAGCACCCGCGCCACGCTCGCACGCGGCTCGGGCTGTGGGTCCACGCCGACCAGCACGAGCGTGCGGAGCCGCTCCGGGTGGCGGGTCGCGAAATGGAGCGCGGTCAACCCGCCCAGGCTGAAGCCGGCCAGGTGGAACGTCGACAGGCCGAACGCGTCGACCGTCGCCAGCAGGTCGTCCGCCAGGTCGGTCGTGTCGAGGTGCGGGCCGACCTCGCCGCGCGTGCCGGCGTGCCCCCGCAGGTCGACCAGGTACAGCCGGAACACCTTCCGGAACAGCGGGCGCTGCGCCGACCAGTCCTCCAGCGCCGACGAGCTCGCGCCGTGGAGCAGCACAAGCGGCGGGCCGTTGCCCTCCGCCGTGTAGTGGACGTCGATCCCGTTGGCCCGGACGACCGGCATGGCTGCGCCGCCCGGCCTCAAACGTCCGGCTTGCCGCGCAGGTCGGACGTGGCCATGCGCTCGATGCGCAGGTAGCGGCCGCGGAAGTAGAGGAGCGGGAGCTGGTGGTCGTCATCCGCTTCGGCCACGATCACCCGGCCGAGGTAGATCGTGTGGTCGCCCGCGTCGACCGCCTCCGCCACCTCGCATTCGAGGTGCGCGATCGCGGCGTCGAGGACGGGCGTGCCGCCCGTGCCCAGGTGGAAGGGCGCGTTGCAGAACGCCGACCGGGGCAGCGCCGAGGGGGCGCCCGCGAAGCAGTCGGAGAGCTGCTGGCTGGCCTCGCCCAGG
>JAJYJR010000779.1 GCA_021789355.1 Chloroflexota bacterium
GTCGGCGCGGAGGAACCAGCCCGCCATCTGCTCGCCGCGCAGCACCTTCACGTTGCCGAGCACGTGGATGCGCATCTCGGCCTTCTCGTCGAACAGCCGCACGGCCGCCTCGCGGTCGCCGGCATTGAGCCGCTCGAAGAAGACGTCCATGGTGTCGACGGCACCCATGGCCGGAGTGTACGCCGGGACGGCGGATTCCCGGCGCTATCCCGCGTCCGCCGAGGCGCGTGGCACCGCAGGGGCCACCACCCCCGTCGCCCGGATCCTGCGGACCAGCTCCGCCGCCATCTCGTACCGCCCGAAGCTCGGCATCAGGTAGATGCCGTCGGCGAGGCCCCGGATCTCCCCGATCAGCCGCAGGGCGAGGTCCATCCCCAGCTCCGCGCCGCGCTCGCCGGCCGCGCGCATCGCGCCCCGGATCCCGTCCGGGATGGTGATGCCGGGCACCTCGTTGTGGAGGAAGTCGGCGTGGCGGGCCGATTGGAGCGGCAGGATCCCCGCGAGGATCGGCACCGGCAGGCGTGACGTTCCCCACCGCCGCTCGATCCCTGCCACCAGCCTGTCCCACTGCGCACGGTCGTAGACCGGCTGCGTCATCACGACCTGGGCACCGGCCGCCAGCTTCTGCTCGAGCCGGCCCAGCTCGTGGTCGAGGTCCGCGGCGGTCGGATCGAGCGCGCAGGCGATGGTGAACTCGGCCCGGGCGCCGATCGGGCTGCCCGCCGCGTCCTCGCCGCGGTTCAGGCGCGCCAGGATCCCGACCAGCCCGATCGAATCCACGTCCCACACGCCCGTGACCGTCGGGTAGTCCCCGGTGCGGGGCGGATCGCCGGTGAGCGCGAGGATGTTGCGGATCCCCAGCGCGTGCGCCCCCAGCAGCTCGGATTCGAGCGCCATCAGATTGCGGTCGCGGGTGGTCACGTGGACCAGGCACTCCAGCCCCACGTCGCGCTGGATGGCGAACGCCACCGCCATCGCGCCCATCCGGACCCGGGCCATGGCGCTGTCGCTGATGTTCACCAGGTCCGCTCCCGCGTCCCGGAGGAGGCGCGCGGCGTCCAGCGTGCGGTCGATGCGGACCGAACGCGGCGGATCGATCTCGACGCTGACGACGAACCGTCCAGCGGCAAGCGCGCGGGAGAGGCCGGTGGGCCCGGGCGCGTCCGCCGGGGCCTCGACGCGGCCAGTGCGCGGGACCTCGTGCGCGGACGCGGAAGGCGACAGGGCTCCGGGCTCGGCCGGCGACACTGCGCCGGGATCGGCCGGAGCACCGGTCCGGAGCGCGCCTCTCACGCCGGAAGGGCCCAGGACGGAACCCGGCTCCGCCCGTCCTGCGGTCGTGACGCCCGGTGCCTCGTCGACCCGTCCGGCGAGGGCCACGTCGAGCGCGGCGCGCATCGCCGCGACGTGTGCCGGCGTCGTGCCGCAGCACCCGCCCACGATCGTCGCGCCCGCGGCCAGGAAGCGGGGGACCATCTCGCCCAGGTACGCCGGATCCGCCGCGTACACGAACTGCCCCTCCATGCGCTGGGGGAGCCCCGCGTTGGGCATGATCGTGCGCGCCACTCCCGCGGCACCGACCATCCCCTCGAGCGCGTCCAGGCACACCAGCGGGCCCGCCCCGCAGTTGACGCCCAGCGCGTCCACCCCGGCGTCGGCGAGCGCCCGCGCGGCGGCGGCGGGCGTGGTGCCGTCGACGGCGCGGAGCTCCTCGCCGAAGGTCATCTCGGCCACCACGGGGAGATCCGAGAGCGATCGGGCCACTGCCAGCGCGGCAAGCAGCTCTTCCAGGCGTCCGAAGGTCTCCAGGACCAGCAGGTCCACGCCCCCCTCGAGCAGCCCCTCCACCTGCTCCCGGAACGCCGTCTCGACCCGCTCGATCGAGAGGTGCAGGGGGCCGCGCGACGCGGAGGCGAGCGGCCCGATCGACCCTGCGACGAGCACGTCCCGGGCCGCGACGTCGCGCGCCTCGCGGGCGAGCTGGGCGGCGCGACGGTTGATGCGTCCGGCGTCGGCGGAGAGGCCGAACGGGGCCAGGCGCACGCGGTTCGCCCCGAAGGAGCACGTCTCGATCGCGTCCGCGCCGGCATCCAGGTACTCGCGGTGGATCGCCCCCACCACGTCCGGGCGCGTGAGCACGAGCTGGTCGAGGGACGCCTGCTGGGGGATGCCCCGGCTGAACAGGAGGGTCCCCATGGCACCGTCGAAGAGCAGGGGCCGGCCGGCGAGCCGGTCGCGGAACGCGAGGCGGGGATGCGAGAGTCGGGCAGGGCGGTCGCGGGTCTCTTCCATGTGCGCCGACAGCGTACCCGACGCGCGCCCGGGCTCGGTCAGACGCGCATCCCCAGCACGCGCCTCTGGCCGAAGGCCACGCTCAGGACGAGCGCGACGACGCTGATCACGATCGACGCCAGGAACGCCGCCCAGACCACCTCGATGGTGAACGCCCGCACGGGCCATCCGTGGATCGTGAAGCCCAGCCGCAGCTGGTCGCTGGCCACCGCGAGGAGGAGCACCATGGCGGTGTTGATCACCAGCCCCACCAGGCCCATTGTCAGCAGGTTGATGGGGAGCGCCAGCAGCTTCACGATCGGGCGCAGGTAGGTGTTGATGACGCCCAGGATCAGCGCGACCAGCAGCAGCTTCCACCAGTTCGGGCCGAACTCGAAGCTGAGTCCGGGCACGAGCTCGACCGCGGCGAGCAGCGCCACCGCGTTGATCGCGATCTTGACCAGGACGTCGATCACGCCGGCATTGTAGGCGCCCGCGGTCCACGGCGGCACCCGGGATGCCCGTACCATGTGCGCCGTGAACCGCCCGGCCGAGCCGTACGCGCCGCCGCCCAACGACCGCTACGAGCGGTTCGAGCCGTACGTGTTCGACCACCGTCCGACTCCCATCACGACCTTCGAGTACACGCTCCGCGAGTTTCTCGACGAGATGTTCCTCGCCTACCCGGTGCTCGCCACGCAGGCGGGCGACCACCGCTTCGACAACCGCTGGCCCGACCTGTCCGGCACCGGCCGACTCGCCCGGGTCGCGATGTTGCGGCGCTGGCGCTCGCGCTTCGAGGGGATGGTCGATCTCGGGCTGACGCCCGACGAACGCGTGGACCGGCGGGTCCTCCTGGACGCGCTCGACCGCTACCTGTTCGAGGAGGAGGCGCTGCGCGAGGAGACCTGGAACCCCCTGGCCTACGTCGAGCTGATCGGCAGCGGGTTCTTCGCGCTGCTGGCCCGCGACTA
>JAJYJR010000059.1 GCA_021789355.1 Chloroflexota bacterium
GCAACGCGACGGCGGTCACGGAAGCGAGCGCGATCGCGATCAGGCGCGACCGTGAGGCGCGTCGGCGCATCGAGAGCAGTGACCTCCAGTGCGGAACGGTGCTCAGGCTATCCGCCGGGGGCTGCCCAGTCCCACCCCCTGGAGGTCCCCCCAGACCGCGTCGGATTACCCCCGGGGAGTATCGGGGGTGTCCCGGACTCGGTCGCGCGGCGGGCGCAAGCGGCGCGCCGCATCTCCATCACTGGCGGGCAATTCCGTGGCGGCTCGCCGCAATCGATTGTCGCGTCGCCGGGTCGTGACCCGCCGTGATTGAAGCCTGGCCGACCTTCCTCAAGTCCACATGCCTGCGCCCGTGAGACGAGGGGCCGGCCGGCTGATCGGAGCCGCGCATCACGCGGCTGGGGCGCGGGAGGGGAGAGCGGGCCTCGCCAGGCAGGCAGAGCTGGCTGACAGCCCGGCCCTCTCGCCCTCGCCCCCTGCCAGCGAGCTGCCATCGGTCGCCGCTCCCTGCTGGCTCGACCTGCGCGGCTACGACGCGCCCGCGGCGGCGGCCGCGCTCGCGAAGCCGGTCCTCGTGGTGCAGGGCGGCCGCGACTACCAGGCCACGCTCGATGACGACCTGCCCCGCTGGCATGCCGCGCTGGCCGAACGCCCCGACCTGACGATCCGGGTCGACCCCGCCGACGACCACTTCTTCCTCGCCGGGAGGACCCCACGGCGCAGGACGCCATGCAGGCCAGTCAGCACATGCATCCGGCTGTGATCGACGAACACGCGGGCTGGCTCACGAGCGTGCCTGTCTCAACGTCGGCCTGGCGACCGAGCGCGGCGACCGGTCGGCCGGAGAGGTCCAGCCAAGGCGCACGGAGAGCCCGGTGGGATGCGGCGTCCGTACAATCCGGCACCTGGTCAAGGGAGCCTGGAGCGAGCTCGCCTGGGCCACGCAACTCGCGATCGGTGGCTCCTCCCGGAACGCCAGGGGTTCATAGGCACGGCGAGTTCATGGGCGACCTCGACCGGCACCGAACGTGCCGACCGTGCCGACCGTGCGCTATGACCCCCCGGGGCGAGCCGGAGGGCGGCGCGGACGTAGATCAGGAGCCACGCCTCAACCCAGGCCGAAGGCGGCCGCGAACCCCAAGACGGCGAGCGGGGTCGGATAGGCCAGGACGCCAGAGGGTCAACCGCCACCACGATCTCATGGCCCCCACCACGGACGCAGCGGGAGCTCCGGCGGTCCGGGTGCGGCCGGGCGGGCAAGGAGCAGCTGGGCGACGTCGAGCGAGGCCTCCTCGAAGCCCCGGCGCGCGGCGGCCATGTACAACCGCCACGTCCGGTAGACCTCCTCGCCGACGAGCTCCCGTGCGCGCTCGGCGTTGGCCTCGAGCCGCTCCACCCAGGCTTTCAGCGTGAGGCCGTAGTGCGGACGTAGGCTCTGGACGTCGATGAGCTCGAAGCCGGCGCGCCGCGCCACCGCGATCGCCTCCTCGACCGTAACGAGCTCGCCATCAGGAAAGACGTAGCGGCCGACGAAGCCGCCGTCGCCGAAGCGCAACCAGGGTGGTCGAAGGCCGCGGCGCGTCGCAGTCGTGGCGATGCCGTGATTGAGGAACAAGCCACCCGGTCGGAGCGCCCGAAGCGCCGCAGCGAAGTTGGCCCACTCGATGGAGGACGCATCAGATGAACGCGCTCTTGTCGATGGCCCGAGAGCGCTCGGCCTTCTGCGCGATCACGTAGCAGGGGCGACGCCACGCTGGAACGCCCGAATCGCTGCTCGTGCCTCTCACGCAGAGGCGTGCGACCTGTGGCTCATTCGGCAGGTCCGCGACGAGATCGTCGGCGCGCCCGAGCGGTACCCGACCTTGGCTGACCGCACGAGCCTCCAGGCGGGGTGTGTAACCGATCGCACTCTACTCAGCGAAAGCACTGCGAACGGAAGGACGCCACCATGGCCGACCAGCACGCCTATCACACCAGCGAGACGCTCCAGGGGCGAGCGGCGCGCCGCGCGGCCGCGCGGGGTGCGGGACCGACGAACGGAGGCGGGACGCGGAAGCCGAGACTGCCTCGCCGCCTGCGGTTGGCGATCTTCGGTGGCGTCACGCTGGTCGTCGCGGTCACGGCGGTCGGGATCGTCGTCTCCCGCCTCCAGGGCCCGGCCGCGACGGACGTGACCGCGACCCAGGTCCGCGTGAGCATGGGCGGGTTCGACCCGGCCGCGGTGACGGTGAAGGCGGGCCAGCCCGCCAGGATCGAGCTCACGAGCATGGACGATTCCATGCACAGCGACGGCGGCGGCTGGCACCAGTTCGCGATCGACGGGCTCGGGGTGAACTGGAAGGTCGGGCCCCTGTCCACCCAGGTGTTCACCTTCACAGCTCCGAGCACTCCGGGCACCTACACGTACTACTGCGACATCTGCTGCGGCGGCAAGGAGAACCCGACCATGCAGGGCAAGCTCACGGTGACCGCATGACCCGCACCGTGAGCGCCGCGACGTTCACGCGGCCCCGGCTCTTCCTCGCGATCGCCGGGCTCGTCATCGCGGCGTCGGCGATCGCCATCACCGCGAGCGGCGCCCGGATGACGGATCACCAGGCACTGCGCGACCTGAGCGTTCCGGCGATCGTCACGGCGGGCTTTCTGGACGGGTTCAACCCCTGCGCGTTCGGCGTCCTCATCCTGTTCGCTACGTTCGCGCTCGGCCTCGCCACCCGGCAGTCCAGCGCAGCAGGCGGAACAGGGACCACGGCCGACGTCCGGGCCACGAGCCGCACCGTCCTCGGGCTCGGCGCGTTCTTCGTCGCCGGAGTGCTTCTCACGTACTTCCTCCTGGGCGTGGGCCTGCTCACGATCGTGGCGTCGTTCACCGGGTTCGCCGGCAATCATCTGCCGAGTCGGATCGCGGCGCTGATCGCGATTGCCATGGGGCTCTGGATGGTTCGCGACGTCCTCCTGCCCGACGCGGGCTGGAAGCTGGAGGCGCCCCACGCGCTGCATCGGCGCATGCGCAACTGGGCGCGCACGGGCTCGCCGATCGCACTGTTCGGAGGAGGCGTCCTGATCGGCCTCTGCACGGTGCCGTGCAGCGGTGCCGTGTACCTTGGGATCGTGGCGCTCCTCGGCGCGAGCGGAACCTTCGCCGCGGGGCTGGGCGGGCTCGCGCTCTACAACCTGGCGTACATCACGCCGCTCGTCGCGTTGCTCGTCCTGGCCACCCGCCCGGGCCTCATCCGGGTCATCAACCGGTGGCACCTCGGGCACGCGGGCGGAACGAAGGCCGTCCTCGCGATCCTCGTCGTGTCGCTCGGCTTCGCGCCTCCTGCTGACCGTGTAGGCCCGAACACCGCTCATCCGGGCGGCGGGCGGCGTCGCGGCTCATTCCGGCCGACGGTGAGGGCCGCGCGCCGTTCCCGGCTGCGGAGCCTGCACCGGAGCTGCGTTGCGAGGCGCCCCCGGCTCGGCCACTCGCGGCTCGGCCACTTGCGCGAGCGCCGCGAGAGACATGACCCGGGGCTCCAGCTCGCGGTGAACAACCGGGCCTCTGCCGGCGGCGAGCTGGCGCATCGGATCAGTGATGCCGGCGGGCCGGAAGAAACGCGAGCGCGACCAGGATGCCCGCCGCAACACCGATCGCCCCGACACGGAGCGCATCGTCGAGGCCGGCGACGAACGACGACTGGACCGAGGCGAGGTGCGCCGCCGATCCCAGCTTCTGGGCGACGGAGAGCCCGCCGAAGACGCTGCTCTGGGTTGCGGCCGTGGCCGGGGCCGGCAACCCGGCCACGTGGACCTGGGCCTGGTAGGTGGCGTTCAGGACACTGCCCATGATCGCCGCGGCGAAGGCGGGGGCGACCTTGTTGATCGCCTGCAGTACCGCCGAACCGACGCCACTGCGTTCCGCGGACAGCTCGACGAGGGCCGCCGACGCGGCGGTCGAGAAGGCGAAGCCGCCACCGAGGCCGGCCAGGAACGACCAGCCCGCCAGAAACGCGTCGCCGCTGGCGGCGGACATCGTCGAGCCGATCGCGAGCCCGGCCGCCAGGACGCTGAAGCCGGCGGCAACGGTGAGCTTCGACCCGATCCGCGACGCGACGCGGTCGGAGGCGCCGGCGCCGACCACCAGCCCGCCGATCGCGGCCAGCAGCCGGAACCCGGAACCCTGCGGATCGAGCCCGAGGATCGCCTGGGAGTACTGCGGCAGGACGAACAGGAGGCCGTAGAGCCCGAACAACCCGAACGCCGTCAGCAGCGTGCCCCACGTGAAGCTCCGCGACCGGAACAGTGACAGGTCGACGAGCGGCTCGCCGCCGGGTCGACTCATGAGCTGGCCTTCCCAGAGGACGAAGACGCCGAGCACGAGCAGGCCACCGACCGTGAACGCGATCGCCGTAGGGTCGCCCCAGCCATCCTCGCCGGCACGGACGATGCCATACATGAGCGCCACCAGCCCGGCCACCGACAGGAGAAGGCCCAGAAGATCGATTCGCGGCGTCCGGGCAGCGCGGGACTCGGGCACGAGCACGATGACCGCGCCGAGCGCAACCAACGCGACGGGCACGTTGATCAGGAAGATCCAGCCCCACGCGGCGTTGGACAGGATCCAGCCGCCGAGGATCGGTCCGATGGGAAGCCCGAGGAAGTTCGCCGCGGACCACACGCCGACGGCGCGCGGTCGCTCGGCCTCGTCGAACATGACCGCGACGAGCGATACGGCCATGACGATGACCGCTCCGCCGCCGAGTCCGAGCACGACCCGGGCCGCGATGAACGCGGCCGGATTGGGCGAGTAGGCCGCGAAGACCGACCCGGCAAGGAACAGGATCAGACCGACGACGAGCAGCGCCTTCCGCCCATATCGGTCTCCGATCAACCCGGCCGGCAGCACGGCCGCCACGAGAGCGAGGAGGTAGGCCGTCACGAACCACTGCAGGTCCGCCTCGGAGGCGCCGAGGGCGCCGGCCAGCGTCGGGAGGGCGACCGACAGCACCGTGATGTCGAGGGCAAGCACGAGGACGGCCAGGCTGATGGCGCCGAGCGCCCACCACCGGCGCCGCCCCCGCGAGGTGGTCAGGCCGCCGATGCGCGCCGCCGGCGTCCCCGCTGCGATGGTTTCGGTCATGTCGAAGCTCCTTTCGACGAAGAGAGGCACGGCGCGGATTCGGGCCGGAAGAGGCCTGCGGTCGCGTCGCGGCGGCGCCGCCGCGACGGTGCTCGACACACCGCCCGTCACGGGCCGAACCCGCCTTCGCCGCCCGGAGCGGTTGCACCAGCGGCCCCTCTGCCGGCTCCTCACGCGGCGCCGCGTCGCCGTGATGAGGATCCGGGAGGCCGCCCACGACCGCGGAAGGTCGGAAGGCGACGCCGAAGCGTCCGCCGGCAGTCAACATGGGAGGACGTCCATTCGCAGGCTCAGGCGGAACGCGCGCGATCGCGCCGAGCGACGGGGACGAGGTCCTCGAAGCGCGCCAACCGAAGCTGCTCGGCAGACGCCCGCAGGCCGGCCTCGAGGACGTGGATCCGACGGCACTGGACGGCCACGAGAACCCGGCGGCCAGGGTCGCGCCGGATCGCCTCGGTGAGCGCGTGGAACATGTGGTCGTTCGCCTGCTCCCAGGCCGCGCGTCCCGCTTGGCCCGCGGCCGCGGCCTCGAGCCGGCAGACGCTTCGACAGAGGTGCACGTACCGGCCGTGGCTGAGATCCGCCGGGTCGTCGATCGAGCAAGCGGCCGACTCGAGCAGCCGGTCGGCTTGGCGCACGAGAGCGGCACGCTGCGCGGCGAAGGTGCCCGCCGCCGGCGGTCTCAACTCGTCAGGCGATGCATCGCCGAGCGGAATGACCACCGTGTCGGTGAACCGCGTCGCCGGCAGCACCGCCTCGCGGATCTCGATCGCCAGTCTGGCCGGATCGCCCGACTCCCATGCGTCGGCTCCGGCCTCGATGCCGAGCAGGTCGGGCTCGATCGTCTCGACGAGCAAACGCAGGCGCGCAAGGTCATAGCGGGCGAGCTCCTTGTGGAGCGGGCCGAGGGTGCCGAGAAAGGCGACGGTAGTGCGTGCTGATCGGTCGTCGGCGATCTGGGCGGGGTGCTGGCTCATGCCAGAAGTGAACCAGCACCGAGCGCCGTGCAGAAGCGGGCGACCACTCCCCCGTTGGTGAGTGAAACCCCCTACTCTCGCGCGACCAGGCCGTTCTGGACGGCGAGCACGGCCGCCTCCGTCCGAGACGCGACACCGAGCTTGGCGTAGACCGAGGCGAGGTGGTTCTCGACGGTGCGCAGGCTCAGATAGAGACGCTGCGCGATCTGCTTGTTGGCCAGCCCTTGGCACACCAGCGCGAGGATCTCGCGCTCCCTCGGGGAGAGCGAGCGCGCGCCAGCCGGAGGATCGGCAACCCGTGGACGGCCGAGGTCGGCGATGACCGAGCGGGTGACGTCCGGCGACAGCGCGACCTCACCGTGTGCGACCTGGCGGATGGCCGCGGCGAGTTCCTCGGGGGCGAGCTCGGCCACCAGGCAACCGCGTGCTCCGGCCTCGAGCGCCGCCCGGGCCTGAGTGCCGGTCCAGGCCGCCGCGATCAGGACGACGGACGTCTCGGGACGGCTCCGGCGGAGCGCTCGCACGATGTCGACGTCGACTGGAGCCGAGAGAACGAGGAGCACAACGTCGGGCGAAGGCTGCGTTTCCGCGGCGTCCGCGCTCCCGGCACCGGATCGGGGTCCCGGCCGACCGCAGGGCTGGACCGCGACTCCGGGAAACGCCGCGATGAGGCTGCGGACCGCTGCATCCACGATCGGCATCGAGGGAGCGACCTCGACCAGGATCGGTCGTCCATCTGCGGCCGGATCCCCCCGCGGCGTGGAAACCGGTCCGCCCTGGATCTCGTTTCCTGTGCACCCGGAGAGAGGCGCATCGACCGCCTGGCAGGTTGGCCCGGCCACGGCTGACGCCTGCATGTGAGAGACCCGTGAGGAGGAGCCGTCCTCCAACGGGTCAGGCGGCGGGCGCAAGCGACGCGCCGCATCTACCGCAGCGCGGACCGGCATCGGCCGACAACACGCATCGGCGGCAGGCCGCGCCGCGGAGGGAGCACAGACAGGCCAGGCGGCAGTCACGCTCGAGCGCGAACGCACCGGATCGGCCCGCGATGACGTCCACCGCGGTTTCGCGGACGGTGTGGCTATGCCGTACCGCGAACAGCGCCGGGCCGAGAAACGCCTCCACCACGCGGGCCGTCCAGTGCAGCCGCCCCAGCGCGGGCCCCAGGGCCGAACGCAGTCGCGCGTCGTAGGGACGCAGGTGGGACAACCGATGATCACCGAAGGTCTCGATGGTCTGTGCAGCCACGACGCCCGACAGCATGGCGTACGAGATGCCCTCGCCGAAGAGAGGGTCCGCGGTGGCGGCGGCATCGCCGGCCAGCACGATCCGCGCGCTGGACAGGGGGCCCCGCCGCAGCCCCTGCGGAATCCAGTGCCCCGCCATGTGTCCCCCGGAGGCGTCAAGCTCCAGCGATCGCGCGAAACGCGCCAGGTCTGCCCTGAGGGCCCGCCGCCGGTCCGCCCGGTATGAGCCGATCCCCAGGTTGGCGTGATCGCCCTTCGGGAAGTACCAGGCGTAGCCGCCCGGAAGGGCGAACTCGAGCACTGCCGTGTCCGGCGCGACCGCGGGCGAGAAGGGCAGGTCGACTTCCAGCGCGAGCGCCAGGCGCCGGGCCGGACCGCCCAGTCCGAGGCGTCGCGAGAGGCGACTCGGCTCGCCGTCGGCGAGCACCACGGTATCTGCGCGCAGGCGCTCGCTCGGGGTGGTCACCAGCACTCCGAACGCGTCCTCGGCGAGTTCCAGGGCAGGCGTGCCGTCCCGGATCTCGGCGCCGGCGCCGGCGGCGGCCTCCAAGAGCGCGCGGTCGAACCGCGCTCGCTCGACCATGGCGACGCGCGCGGCCGGGGCCACGAGTCGGATGGGCGCCCTGCCGGGGGCACGCAGTTCGCTGTGCTCGACGAATCGATCCACGGTCGCGAGCGCGGCCGGCGGCGCGAGCTGTTGCGCCTTCGGGGTGAGGCCCCCGCCACAGATCTTGGGCCGGGGCAGTCGCCGCGCTTCCAGGAGGACCACACGCAGGCCATGGGTGGCCATGGTCCGCGCCGCGGTGGCACCGGCGGGCCCGCCCCCCACCACGATCGCGTCGGGCTGGCGAGACATGGGAGGGCCTACGGCCGCGCCGTTGAGTCTTCCGGCGTCAGGCGCCCGAAGAAGACGGGGTCCTCCGCGTACTGCTCCTGGCAGGCCGAGCTGCAGAAGTAGATCACGCGGCCCGCATGGTTCGCCGTGGCGGCGGCGAGCTCGCGGGGAAACCGCATGCGGCACACGGGATCGAAGACCGTGTCGCCGCGGGGATCCGTCACCGGGTGAGAGTGCCGTCGGCCAGTCGAGAGATGCTTCTTCATGGTCGCAGCGTGGCCCCTCCATGTGAGGCCCGGGTGAGACCTCCCTGTGAACACCCCGGAAGAGAGGGCCACCCGGTCGCTGTCGTGCGCGGCGCGCCCCCAGGGTCGCGATTCCCGGAACAAGTGCCGCGTACAGGGCTCCCGTGCGCGTCCGTTCTTCTCGTGGACTCAGCTCGGGTTCAGGGACGGCTCACCGTGTCGGCACACACTCGAGGGCAGATGATCGGTCGGCACACGTCGGTACGAGCGCCTGCGAAGGGGCCACAATCATGTCGAAGGAAGCCAGTTCCGGGGGGCACGCGGTCCCGGCCGCTGCGTCCCCCGCGCCCGGGCAGGCCGGCCTTGGTTCGCGGATCATCGTCCACACGGGCAAGGGTGGGGTGGGCAAGACCAGCCTCGCCGCCGCGACGGCGCTGCTCGCGGCGGAGCGGGGCTACCGCACCGTGGTGCTCTCGACTGATGCGGCGCACAGCCTGGCCGATGCCTTCGACCGCTCGCTGGGGCCCGAGCCGGTGCCGGTGGCGCCGAACCTCTGGGCGCAGGAATCCGACATCTACTACAACCTCGCGACCTACTGGGGCGTGATCCAGGAGTACGTGGCGCGGGTCTTCGCCTGGCGCGGCCTCGATGAGGTGGTGGCGGACGAGATGGCCGTGCTGCCGGGGATGGAGGAGGTCGCGAACCTCCTCTGGATCGCCGAGCACCGCGACCGCGGCCAGTACGACGTGATCGTGGTGGATGCCGCTCCGACCGGCGAGACGCTCCGGCTCCTCGCGCTTCCGGAGGCGCTCCGCTGGTGGATGGAGAAGGTCTACCCGGCCGTGCGGCGCGTGGCGCAGCTGACCGGCCCGCTGGTCGGTAGGGTGGTCGGCATGCCCATGCCGGAGGACCGCGTGTACACCGCCGGCGAGGACCTCATCCGGCGGGTCGACCACGTGCAGCGTCTCCTCTCCGATCCCGACACCGCCTCGGTCCGGGTCGTCCTCAACCTCGAACGGATGGTCATCAGGGAGGCACAGCGCTCCTTCACGTACCTGCATCTCTACGGCTACCCCACCGACCTGGTCCTCTGCAACCGGGTCCTGCCACCGCAAGCCGGGGGCTTCCTCGAGGCGTGGGTGGAGGCGCAGCGCGACTACCGGCGGCTGGTTGACGAAGCGTTCGCCCCCGTCCCACTGCGCGAGGCGCCGTTCTTCGAGCACGAGGTGGTAGGCCTCGACATGCTTCGCCGGCTCGGTCACGCGACCTTCGGGGATGCGGACCCCGTCACCGTCTACCACCGCGGCCGGCCGTACGCGATCGCGCGCAACGGTCCCGAAGTCGAACTCAGCGTCCAGCTGCCGTTCGCGGCCCGGGGAGAGGTGGACCTCACCCGGGCCGGGGACGAGCTGGTGCTTCAGATCGGCGGCTGGCGGCGCAACCTCGTGCTGCCCCGCCTCCTCGCCGAGGCGCCCGTCGCGCGCGCCGCGCTCGACGATCACATGCTGCGGATCCGCTTCGCGGTCCCTCCGCGTCAGCGCCGGTAAGCCAGCGCCGGGCGCCCTGGCTCATGGTCATCGCGGGGCGGAGCACTCGATCAAACGGGCTCCTGCCCACCCGCGGTCCGGCTGTCCGGCGCGGGCAGGGCGGGAGGGCCCACCATGACCACCGCGACGTCGGGACCCGGGCCAGCCCAGCGCTGGAACGTGCGCACTCTCGGCCATGCCCTCGCCTCCTGCTCCGTGATCAGTCGCACCCCCCAGAAACGCCAGACCCTGCGGAGCACCGACGCGCGCAGCCCCGACCCGTCGAGCTCGAACCAGCCCACCAGGCGGCCGTCGGGCCGCAGCCGTTGGCGCGCGGCTGCCACCAGCGCACCCGGCGCGGGAAGGTGCTCGAGCGCCCAGGCGGACACGACCAGGTCGTAGGGGCCCTCGGGCAGCGAATCCCGGCGGAGGTCGCGCCGCTCCAGCCGGACACCGGCGAGATGGCCGTGCTTGGCGCGGGCCCGTTCCAGCATGGCTGCCGACAGATCGACTCCGGTGTAGGTGCCCACCGCGGCGGCCCGCCCGCGCAGCCGGTCGAGCACTGCTCCGGTCCCGCAGCCCAGGTCCAGCACGTCGCCGCCGGCCGGCACCGCCGAAGTGATGAGCGCCTCAAACTCTTGGCCCGCATCGGGGTACAGCCATCTGTGCCAGATCGGGCTCAGCGTGTCGTAGACGGGCGCCGCGGCCCGGTAGAGCGTTTCCGGTTCGACCGGGGCTCGGTCGAGCAGCGCGAGGCCGAGGCCGAGCTCCGCAGCGCCGAGGCGTCGCCTGCCGTACCTTCGCCCGTGCCGACGTCGGGCGCCAGCCAGGCGTCGCAGCCCGTCTCCCGCCAGTGCAAAGCCCGCGGCACGGAGCAGCGGTCGGATGGGGCTGTCCAGAGAGAAACCCTCCCGACTTCAATCGCGTCGACGCCGTCCTCCCGGCCCCGAGGGATCGGCGTTCCGACCGATCTCCTACGCCAGCGTAGTATGTGACGGCCTCCAGGGAGCTTGGCATGGAACCATCCGATCGGCGCGTCCCCTCCACGACCGACAGGTCGATCGCGGAACCGATCATCGTGGCCAATGACTTCTGGTCGTCGTCGAACCCTGCCGCCTACGGCGGTGGCCGGACGCCGTCGATCACGCACCTCCACGAGCTGGAGGCTGAGGGCCTCCGCGGCGACAACGCCCGCTGGGCGCAGCTCGACGTCATCCCGGCCAAGGCCGACGTGATGCTGGACCTGCTGCGCGCCAACAGCCTCTGGCCGCTGCTGTCGGGCCTCGCGTGCTGCGCGATCGAGATGATGTCCGCGGCTTGCAGCAGAGAGGACATGGACCGCTTCAGCATGTTCCCGTTTCGCGCCAGCCCCCGGCAGGCGGACGTTCTGATCGTGGCCGGGACCCTCACCACCAAGATGGCCGGACCACTCCTGCGGCTATGGGAGGAGATGCCGGAGCCGAAGTGGTGCGTCGCAATGGGGGACTGCACCGTGTCGGGCGGCCGGTACAAGCGCTCGTACAGCGTCGTCCAGGGGATCGATCGGATCATGCCGGTGGACGTGTACGTGCCGGGATGCCCGCCACGACCCGAGGGGCTGATCTACGGGATGATGAAGCTCCAGCAGCTCATCGTGTCGCGTCGGGGCCGCTGGGCCGAGCGCGCGGTCGGGCCTCGGCCGCCCCACCGCTGGGATGGGATGGACGAGCGTGCAGCAAGTGCCAGCCGGTAGGACGGCCGCGCACTCTCAGGCTTGGCTCAGGCGCCTCTCAGTCGCGACGGACACACTGTCCACCCGGCCGACCGCAGGCGCTGGCTGAGCCCGTGCGACGTTTGGTGTCTCGGGGGAGATACCCCACGGGGTATGAAGGAGCGGACGCGAGATGACCTCTGAGACCACGCCCATCACGCAGGTCCGCTTTCCCGTCGAGGGGATGACGTGCGCCTCGTGCGTGAACCGGATCGAGAGGTACCTCAGTAAGGTCGACGGTGTTGAGCAGGCGCAGGTCAACCTCGCCACGGAGACGGCCTCGATCCGATACGACGCGGGCCGGATAACGCTTGCCGACCTCGGTAGGGCCGTCGAGACGGCAGGGTACGAACCGCGGCTCGACCGCGCCGAGGGAGGCGCGCCCGCGACGCAGACGGCAGCGGCCACCGGTCCCCGCACGGTCGTCCTGGCGGTCGAGGGGATGACGTGTGCCTCGTGCGTGAACCGGATCGAGCGGTACCTCCGGAAGGTCGACGGTGTCGACCAGGCCACGGTGAACCTTGCGACCGAGCACGCGACGATCGTGGCGCCGGTCGCCGTCGGAGTCGAGCAGCTCATCGCCGCCGTCGTCGCGGCCGGCTATGAGGCGCGGCCGGTCGACGCGTCGAGCAATGCGGCGTCGGTTGGCCCCGGGCGCGCTCCGCAGGAGAAGACGGCCACGGTTGCTCCCGCCTCGTCCGCCGCCGAGGAGCCCACGTTCGCGCAGCGCCACCTGGCCGAGACACGGCGTCGTCTCATCGTTGCCGCGATCCTCACCGCGCCGCTCATCCTCGCGCTCGCCTCGATGACGATCGCGCCGTTCCTGCCGCACTTCCTGTACAACCCCTGGCTCGAGCTCGCGCTCGCCACGCCGGTCCAGTTCTACGCGGGCCGCGGCTTCTACACCGGCGCCTGGAAGGTGGCACGGCATCGCGCGACCGACATGAACACGCTCATCGCGGTGGGCACCTCGGCCGCGTACGCGTACAGCGTCGCCGCGATCCTCTTTCCCGGGTTCTTCCAGGCGGCCGGTATCGCGAAGGGCAGTGAGCCCCCGCTCTACTTCGACACCTCGTCGGCCATCATCACGCTCATCCTGCTCGGCCGCTTCCTCGAGGCGCGCGCGCGCAGCCACACCTCGGACGCGATCCGGAAGCTCATCGGCCTCCAGCCGCGCAGCGCGCGCGTCGTGCGCGAAGGCCGCGAGGTCGACGTCCCGGTCGAGGCGGTCGTCGTCGGAGACGTCGTCCGCGTCCGGCCCGGCGAGAAGGTGCCGGTGGACGGGGTCGTTCGGGACGGCCTCTCGAGCGTCGACGAGAGCATGGTCACGGGCGAGAGCATGCCGGTGACCAAGGGCGCGGGCGACGAGGTGATCGGCGGGACCATGAACGGGCTCGGCAGCTTCTCGTTCGAGGCGCGTCGGGTCGGCCGAGACACCGTCCTCGCCCAGATCGTCCGGCTGGTCCAGGACGCGCAGGGCAGCAAGGCGCCCATCCAGCGCCTCGCGGACGCCGTGACCGGGTACTTCGTGCCGGCCGTCCTGCTGATCGCGGCGGCGACGTTCGTCGTCTGGTTCGTCGCCGGCCCGCAGCCGGCGTTCAACCTGGCCCTCCTCAACATGGTCGCGGTGCTCATCATCGCGTGCCCGTGCGCGCTCGGCCTGGCGACCCCGACCTCGATCATGGTGGGCACGGGGAAGGGCGCCGAGAACGGCGTCCTGTTCCGGAACGCGGAGGCACTCGAGCGGCTCCACCAGGTGCGGTCGATCGTCCTCGACAAGACCGGCACGCTGACAGAAGGCCGTCCGCGGGTGACGGACGTGGTCCGGACACCGTCGGCGCCGGACGAAGAGACGATCGTGCAGTTCGCGGCCGCCGCCGAGCGCGGATCCGAGCATCCTCTCGGCGAGGCGATCGTGCGGTTCGCCAACGAGGAGCGCGGACTCCCGATCCCCGAGGCCGACGCGTTCGAGTCGACGAGCGGGCAGGGGATCAGGGCCAGCGTCGACGGGCACGACGTCCTGGTCGGCCGGGCCGGCCATCTTGAGGCCGCCGGCGTCGATCCACAGGAGCTGATGGCGGCCTCGAAGGAACTGGCGGGGCAGGGCCGCACCCCGGTGTTCATCGCGCTCGACGGGCGCGTGGCTGCGGTCCTCGCCATCGCCGACACCCTGAAGGCCGGCTCTACGGCCGCGGTCGCCGAGCTCCACCGGCTCGGGCTCGAGGTCGTCATGCTCACCGGCGACAACGAGACGACCGCGAACGCTATCGCCCGTCAGGCAGGCGTCGACCGGGTGCTCGCCGACGTCCGCCCGGACGAGAAGGCCGCCCAGGTGCGGAGCCTCCAGGCGAAGGGCAGGCTCGTCGCGATGGTGGGCGACGGGGTGAACGACGCGCCGGCGCTCGCGCAGGCAGACGTGGGCATCGCGATCGGGACCGGCACGGACATCGCGATCGAGTCCGCCGCCGTGACCCTCATGAGCGGGGACCTGCGCGGGATCGTGACCGCGATCTCGCTCTCTCGCGCGACGATGCGCAATATCAGGCAGAACCTGTTCTGGGCGTTCGCGTACAACGTCGCGCTCATCCCGCTCGCTGCGGGCGCGTTCTACCCGTTCACGGGGGTCCTGCTGGACCCGATCTTCGCCGCTGCTGCGATGGCACTCTCGAGCGTCACGGTGGTGTCGAACGCGCTGCGTCTCCGCCGGTTCCGCGCGGCGGCGGTCGCGACCGCCGCGGGAGCGATGAGGCAGGCGCCGGCCGGGACGCGCTGATCCTCGATCGTCCATCCGGTCCGCCCCTCCCCCGTCCCGTGTTCTCGTCCAGATACCTCCGTTACACCGGGCCTGGATGAGCGGGCGGGGCTGAGCGGGCCGACAGACAGGCTGAGAGCCCCCGTACGCTGGTGGTGTCAGTCATCAGCAGCGGAGGCTCTCGATGCCCAAGTCTAGCCGCCACCGCCGACGGCGCCCGGAGGGCACCAACGCCCGTCGCAACCGGATCGTCGCGCCCGGTCCGGCCCCCGTCGCGCGGACGGCGCCGCCGGATCTGTCGCGCGAGGCTCGGGTCCGGCTGGCCATGCTCGACTGGCATCGCTTGCACGGGCAGAACATCGCCCGCACGGCCCGCCACTTCGGCTTCCGCCGCCCCACCGTCTATCGCTGGCTCGCCCGTTACGATTGCCAGCGTCTGGAGAGCCTCGAGGCGCGCAGCTCCCGACCGCGCCGGCGGCGGCGCCCGAGCTGGACGCCCGAGACGGTCGAGGCGGTGCGCCGGGTGCGCGCCCGCTACCCGCGCTGGGGCAAGGACAAGCTGGCGGTCCTGCTCGCCCGCGACGGGCGGAGCGTCTCGGTCTCCATGGTGGGACGGATCCTGCTCGCCCTGCGCCGCCGGGGCGCGCTCTTGGAGCCGCTGCGTCACCGGGTCACCCGCGGCCTGCGGGCCTGGCGCCGGCCCCACGCCGTCCGCAGGCCGGCCGGCTGGCCGGTGCGTGCGCCGGGCGATCTGGTGGAGCTCGACACGGTGGTCCTCTCGGTGGCCCCGGGGGTCACCGCCCGCCAGTTCACCAGCCGCGACCTGGTGAGCCGCTGGGACGTCCTCGAGCTCGTGCCCCGGGCCACCGCCGCCGCGGCGGTGGGCATCCTCGACGCGCTGGCCGCCCGCCTGCCCTTCCCGCTGCGGGCCATCCAGGTGGATGGCGGCTCGGAGTTCATGGCCGAGTTCGAGGCCGCCTGTGCCAGCCGGGGGATCCGCCTGTTCGTCCTGCCACCCCGCTCGCCCCGCCTCAACGGCGCCGTCGAGCGGGCCAACCGCACCCACGCCGAGGAGTTCCACGCACTGGCCTACGGCGAGCCCGATCTCCGCCGGCTGGCGCGCTCGCTGCTCCGCTGGGAGCGCACCTACAACACGATCCGGCCCCACCAGGCGCTGGGCTACCTCACCCCGGCCGAGTTCGTCGACCGCTGGCGAACCTCCGCCGTGGGCGTCGAGGTGTAACGGAGGTACCGAACGAGTACACCCGAGAGCGGCGCGGTCAGCTTCTGGTAGGCTGCCGGCATGGACGCAGGCATGGTCCGCGACACGTCCGATCCATCGGTCGAGAGGGTGCTCGGACCGCTCGGCGCGGCCGTGCTGCGGGTCCTCTGGGCATCTGGCGAAGCAACCGTGGGCGGCGTGCTTGAGGCGCTCAACGCCGATCGGCGCCGGCCGCTGGCCTACACGACGGTGATGACAGTCCTCGTGCGTTTGCACGAGCGAGGTCTGGTGACGCGCACGAGGCACGGCCGGGCGTACCTCTACCGCGCCGCATCCCCGGAACCGGCCCTTCTCGAGGCCATGAGCGCCAGGGCGGTCGACGCGCTGCTCGCGCGTTATGGCAGCACGGCGCTGCGTCAGTTCGCCGAGCGGCTCGCGGACGCCG
>JAJYJR010000780.1 GCA_021789355.1 Chloroflexota bacterium
ATGGTTCCGGGACCGCAGGGCGCCCAGCGGTCCGCGCAGCCCTGACGAGTCGCGCGCCTCCTACGACCGTTCGGCGCCGACCGCCTCGCCGTCGATCAGGCGCAGCAGCTCGATCGCGTCCGAAAGGTGGCCGTTGAAGATCCGTCGGGCGACATCGAGCAGCTCGAAGAGATCGGGGTCGCGCACCGTGTAGATCACCGTGGTGCCGCGGCGCTCGGTGCCTACGATGTCACGACCGCGCAGCACCGCCAGCTGCTGCGAGATCGAGGAGGCCGGCGCGCCGATCGCCGCCTGGAGCTGCCCGACGCTCCGGGGCCCCCCGCGCAGGAGCTCGAGGATCTGGATGCGCATGGGGTGGGCCAGCGCCTTGAAGAACTCGGCCTTGAATCGCTGGAGGCTCGCGGGGTCGTCACTACGCACGATGCGGGGCATCGCCGAACACTACCCGGCCGGTCCGACCCGCGCAACTGCTGCATATGGCGGAATACGGAAGCAACGGACTACCATGGGGGAGGCCCGGGCACGACCGGTTCGCCGCTCCGCTCACCAGCCGTGGCGCCGGCGGCGCCGATCGCGCGCGACGGGCCCGGCGAATCATCCGGAGGACCGCATGCCACTCAACCGTCTCCTGGCGCAAGCCGCCGCGGCGCCACCCGACCGGCGCATCGAGTGGCGCGACCGGATTGCCCCCTTCGGCCGGCGGGCGATCGAGGGCGTGGAGCCCTGGCTGGCGGACGGCGCGCTTGCCGCGTTTGCGATCCGGGTCATCTGGCGGGTCGGCGAGCGGGGCGAACCGGCGGCTGCGGCCAAGGTGCTGCGGGCGGCCCGAAGCCGGTTGCCGGCCCACCTCCAGGGCGACGTCGACTGGGCCCTTCGAGCGCTCGGCCCCGCGGTGCGCCAGGCGGCCGTGCCGCCGGCGGGCGCACCGGGAGTGTCGGCGCCCCGCGCTCGGACGCGGCGGATGTAACCGCCTCGGGTGACGCCGTGGACGCGGCCGGCGTCCGATCATCCGTGGCCTACCACGCGTCCGGCGTGACCTGGGGTCTGGTGCCGGCACCACGCAGCTGCGTCGCGATACGCAGACTCATGTCTCATCGTACCTACTCCTCACGCTACAATACGTTCATGGGCAGCCGAGTAGGAGAGCGCGGGCAGATCACCATCGAGAAGTCGATCCGCGAGGAGCTGGGTATCCACGCGGGCGACGAGGCGGTCCAGCGGATCGAGGATGGCCGGGTCGTCGTGGAGATCGTCCCCGCACGCCACCGCCGGTCGCTCGCAGGCATCCTCGCCGGTGCGGCCACGCGCCATCCACCGGACGAAGCGTGGGAGGCCCTGCGCGTGGCCGCGGCAGCCACCCCGGACCCTGACCGCTCGGACCTTCCCTCGCCGCCGAACGCCGACGGGGAAGGGGAGGGATCCGCGTGATCTCCGCGGACACGTCCGTGCTGGTGCGCTACCTGGTCGGCTCCCCGCCCGACCAGGCGGCCCGAGCCGCCCGGCTGATCGACGAGTCGGAACGTCTCGGCGTGCCGCTCCTCGCCCTGGTCGAGTGCGCCCACGTGCTGCGGACGCAGTACGGCGTGGGCCGTACGGATGTGGTCAACGCGCTGATCGGGCTCGTACGACGTGAGAACGTCCACGTGCTGGGCCTGGACACGGACGACGCCACCGACGCGCTGCTGCGCGCCCGCGCCGTCGTCTCCTGCCCCATCCCGGCCGCCCTGATCGCCGTGCAGGCGAGAGCGACTCGTGCCCTGCCCCTGTACACGTTCGATCGTGGGCTGTCCCGCATCGGAGTCCCCGTCGCCGAGCCGTAGCACGCACCGAAACCGGGCTGGGCCGTGCATACTGGGTCGCCAGACGCAGTGACTCGGCCGTGCCCGCCCACCGGCGAAGGACGTGCCAGGTGCTGCCGCGGCCAACCGGCCGCGTGTGACCGGCAGCTCGTGAGGCAGTGACTGGATGGACCCGATGGGGCATGCACCGACCGTGGCCTGGGCCGGCGACGCGATCGAGATCGTCGACCAGACGAAGCTTCCCGACGCGCTCGAGATCCTCCGCCTGGCGAGTGTCGACGCCGCGGTCGACGCCATCCGGCGGCTGGCGGTGCGTGGCGCCCCGGCGATCGGCGGCTGCGGTGCGCTGGCCATGGTGGTCGGGCTGGACGAAGCCCGCCCCTCGTCGGTGGAGCAGGCGCGCGCCGCGCTCGACGCGCTCGTGGCGCGGATCGGGGCGGCCCGCCCCACGGCCGTGAACCTCTCCTGGGCCGTGCGGCGCGTGCGCGATGCGGCCGCGGGCGAGACCACACCGGGCGCCGTCCGCAAGCGAGCCCTTCAGGAGGCCCAGCGGATCGTCGACGAGGACCGCGAGGCGTGCCGGCTGATCGGCGAGCACGGCCGGACCGAGCTGCGCGGGGCGACCACCATCCTGACCCACTGCAACGCAGGCCGGCTGGCGACGCTCGGCTGGGGGACGGCGCTGGGCGTCGTCTACGCCAAGGCCGCGGCGGGGGAGCCGGTGCGCGTCTTCGCGTGCGAGGCTCGGCCGCTGCTGCAGGGGGCCAGGCTCACGACCTGGGAGCTGATGGAGGCCGGTGTCGACGTCACCCTGGTCGTCGACAGCGCGGCCGCCTCGCTGCTCCACTCGGGCCGGGTGGACGCCGTGATCGTGGGGGCCGACCGGATCGCCGCCAACGGCGACACCGCCAACAAGGTCGGCACGTTCTCGCTCGCACTCGCCGCGCAGCACGCGGGCGTGCCCTTCTACGTCGCGGCTCCCACGTCGACCTTCGATCCTGCCACCCCCACGGGCGGCGCCATCGTGATCGAGGAGCGCGCGGCCGACGAGGTCCGTGGCTGGCAGGGCCGCCGCACTGCTCCCATCGGGGTTGCCGCCTGGAACCCGGCCTTCGACGTGACACCGCACGAGATGATCACGGGGTTCATCACGGAGGTCGGGGTGATCCACCCGCCGTTCACGGTGCTGGGACGACCCGCGATGCGGGACGCCGCCATGCCGGATGACCCGGCGGGGAGTTTCGCGCCCGCGCGCGAGGCCGGATCGATGGAGCCGGGTCCGTGAGCACCCCTGCCAGCTGGCAGGAGGCTCGCGAGCGGGTCCTGCTGTTCAGCCGGCGCCTGCTGGCCGAGCGGCTCGTCTACTTCACGGCGGGCAACATCAGCATGCGCATCCCCGGCGATCCGGATCTCGTGGCGGTCACGCCGGCGAGCAC
>JAJYJR010000781.1 GCA_021789355.1 Chloroflexota bacterium
AATGGGTGAACCATGCCCTTAGCGGCCCACGAGTTCGATTTCGTTCGCGAGGTCGTGCGCGAGCACGTCGGGATCCAGCTCGACAGCTGGAAGACCAACCTCGTCGAGACGCGCCTGGCGGCGATCGCCCGGGACGAGCGCCTCGCCGGCGTCGACGACCTGATGAGGAACCTGCGGGCCAGGGTGCGGGGACCGCTGGCCACCAGGGTCGTCGAGGCGCTGCTGACCACCGAGACGTCGTTCTTCCGCGACATGCACCCGTTCGAGGCGATGCGACAGTTCATCCTCCCCGAGCTGGTCATGCAGCGGCAGGCGCAGCGGCGGTTGACGGTCTGGTCGGCCGGCTGCGCCTCGGGCCAAGAGATCTACAGCGTCGCGATGCTGATCCGGGAGCACTTCCCGTCGCTCCTCGACTGGTCGCTGCAGCTCGTCGGCACCGACGTCTCGTCGGCGATGTTGGCAAAGGCCACGCAGGGACGGTACAGCGAGCTGGAGATCAACCGCGGCCTGCCGGCGGCGGCGCTGGTGAAAAACTTCGAGCAGCACGGCCTCGAGTGGCAGATCAAGCTCGAACTGCGGGCGATGGTCGAGTTCTCGCAGATGAACCTCGCCGGAAGCTGGCGCGCCCTGCCGAAAATGGATATCATCTTTCTGCGCAACGTCCTCGTCTATTTCGACGTTGAGAAGAAACGAGAGATCTTGGCCAAGGTGAGGCGTCAGCTCAACCCGGACGGCTTCCTGTTCCTGGGCGGTGCCGAGTCGACGATCAACCTGGACGACCAATTCCAGCCGACCTATTTTGGGCCGGCAGTCGTGTACAGGCTGCGCGCGCGCGTCGGAGAAGCGGCATGAACGAGATTGAAGAAGCCATCGTCAACATCACCCAGAACATCTGGGAGTCGATCCTCGGCCTCGAGCTCGACCGCGCCCGCGACGTCGCCCAGCTCTCCCAGGCGAGCCGCGAGAAGAGCCTCACCGGTTGCGTCCAGCTCGCGGGGGCGTGGGAGGGCTGCGTGTTCCTGTACTGCACCTCCGCGCTCGCCGGCGAGGTGGCGGCCACGATGTTCGGGACCAACGCCGAGGGGCTGCGCAACGGGGACATCGAGGACGCCCTCGGCGAGCTGACCAACATGGTGGCCGGCAACCTCAAGATCGTGTTGCCGCGCCCGTGCCAGCTGTCGCTCCCCGCGGTCGTCGAGGGGATCGATTACCGGGTCATCGTGCCCGGGACCAAGATCGCCGGGCAGGTCCTCTTCGAGTCGAACGCGCAGCCGTTCCTGGTCACGGTGCTCGAGGGCGGCGTGATGGGGCCGAAACGGGCCGCCGGGCCGCAGTCGGGGACGGACGCGAAAGGCGCCTGACGCATGGGCTTCATGGGCCGGCTCGGCGACATGCCGTTCGAGGACATCGTCCAGATGCTCTCGATGTCGCAGCGGACCGGCCGGTTGACGCTGACGCACGCGGTCTCCAAGGCGGTGGTGCTCTTCCGCCGGGGCGAGATCGTCGGGGCCTCCTGCGACGTGGTCGGAGAGTCCCTGGGCCAGGCGCTCCTGGCGCGGCACGCCGTCACCGAGTCGACGCTGGCCCTCGCGCTCGAGGTGCAGCAACGCACCGCGCCGGGGAGCCTGCTCGGGGCAATCCTCGTCGAGATGAACGCCGTGCGCCCCGAGACCGTGGAAGAAATCGTCCGCATGCAGGTCCAGAGGGTGATCGACGAGGTCGTGCGCTGGACCGACGGCGCGTTCAGGTTCGACCGTCTCGAGCACCCCGAGTACCTCGACGCCGGGTTCGCCGACAGCGAGATGCTCCTGAAGTCCGGTCTGCGCGCCGACCAGGTCATGCTCGACGCGGCGCGCCGGATGGACGAGACCGAGACCGAGGAAGGCTCCGACTCGTCCCCGGTGTTGTCGTTCCCGCTGCGCCCGAAGCCCTCTCACGCCGGCTCCGCGAAGAAGATCACCGTCGACATGGGGGACACGCTGACCGCGAACCAGATCATCGCGGCGCTGACGGAGGGCGACGCGGAGCCCGCGCGCGCCGAGGAGGAGCCCCGCGGCGAGATGCCGGCGGGGGCGTCGCCGTCCGACGTGTCGTTCCTCAAGTCGATCATCGACGAGACCCGGTCCTCGGACTTCGTGGGCGAGATCGGGCTCATGATCATGAGGTGCGGGGCCAGGGTCGTCCGGCGGGGCGTGCTCTTCTCGGTCAGCCAGGGCGAGGTGCGCGGCATCGGCGAGTTCGGCCTCGAGCTTTCGGGGCCGAGGGCGTACGAGCGCGTGCGGAAGATGATGGTCCCGCTCACGGACCCGTCCGTGTTCCGCACCGTGGTCGAGAGCGGCCAGAGCTTCCGGGGGCGCCTCGCCAAGACCTTCTGGGACGACTATCTCGCGCGCCAGCTCGGCGGCGTCGAGCCGGACGAAGTGATCGCCGTGCCGATGACGGTGGGCGGCAACATCGTCTCGATCTTTTACGGCGACAACGGTCAGACGCGGGAGGCGATCGGCTCGATCGAGATGATCGAGCTCTTGATGCTCTACGCATCCCTCGGCATGGAACGCATGCTGCGCGCGGCGAAGTCGGGGCGCTAGGAGCCTGTCGCGCATCGCGACGAAAGCGAGGGTCGCGATGGCGCCCGCTGACAAGGCGGACAAGCGAAATGCCCGCAGACGTAGCTGCAGCCTACGTCGAGGACATTTCGCGCAGGCCAACGCAGCCAGCGGGATGCCAGCGCGAGCCGCAGCCGGAGTCTATGCGCGATAGGCTCCTAGACGGCCCCCCCGGGGCTCACGCTCCGGGCTCCGAGAGGCCGGCCAGCCCCGCGGCGAGCTGCTCGAGGTCGAACGGCTTGGCCAGGATCCGCCAGCGGCCGGCCGCGGCGCCGGCACGGAGTTCCTCACGGTCGATGTCGCCGGACATGATCAGCGCCTTGAGCCGCGGCCAGCGCCGGCGCATCCGGTCGACCACCTCGTGGCCCGGCATGTCCGGGAGGCGGAGGTCCGCCAGGATCGCGTCGAACGCGCTGCCGTCCGGGAGGTCGCCGGCCTCCTCACCGCTGGCGACGGCGGTCGCGCCGTGGCCGAGGAACTCGAGCATCCGGACGACCGTGGCCCGCACCCCGGGGTCGTCCTCGACGACGAGGATCCGCACCCGTCCCCCGATCCCGGCCCGGTGGCGCGTCGTTGCGCACCGTCCCGGCGCCGCTTTGGCGATGATACCCCGGGCCGGC
>JAJYJR010000782.1 GCA_021789355.1 Chloroflexota bacterium
GCCTGCTCGTCCATGAGCGTGTGCGACTCGGCCTCGGCGATGATCTCGCCGCCGCGGGGCACGTGCGCGATCAGCGACACCAGGTTCCCCATGGTGCCGGAGGCGACGAACAGGCCGCCTTCCATCCTGGCGATCTCGGCCGCGCGCTCCTCCAGCGCGTTGACAGTGGGGTCGTCGCCGAAGACGTCGTCGCCGAGCTCGGCCTCGGCCATCGCGCGCAGCATCTCGGGCGTCGGATGCGTGACGGTGTCGGACCGCAGGTCGATGGGTGGCATCGCGGGGAGTATAAGGTGGCACAGGGCCGGCGCAGGTCCGGCGCCGCGCCCGGCTCCCGCACCTGCTAGACTCCGGCCCGCCGCTCGGACCCGTGGTGTAGCGGCCAAACATGCCAGCCTGTCACGCTGGAGATCGCCGGTTCGAATCCGGTCGGGTCCGCCACGCCTCGGTTCCCACACCGCCGTGCCGCCGCGTGCGCATGGGCGTGGCCTGCAGCACGACCGCGAGCCACGCCACGAGCAGCGCGGCGAACGCCAGGGTTCTTGCCCGAGCCCCACGGCGATCACCACCGGCTCGCTGCGGGTCAGGTCGGACCGTGACGTTCCTGTCCTGAGGGACAGGTCGCGCTGGCGGCGTCTCGCACAGGGCCCGGCATCCGGCCGGTCCTGACCTCATCCCTTCAGGTCCGCCGGCCACGTGCCCATGACCTGGCGGAGGATCGCGAACTCGCCGATGTGGTAGGCGTTGTGGTCGCCGACCAGGCGGACCTCGCGGACGATCGTGTGCCCGGGGGTGCCCGGGATGGTCGCCAGCAGGTCGGTCGACGGGTCGGCCACCAGGTCGTGCAGCGCTTGCCGGTCGGCCTTGAACGACGCGATCGTCTGGGCGAACTGCTCGGGAGTCGCGGTCGCGTCCCGTGCCGGCCAGTACTCCTCCGGCCAGTTCGGCGCGATGTACGCGCGATTCCGGATGTAGTCCAGGATGTCCCACTGAGCGATCCGGACGTGCTCCAGCAGGTGCCAGGGCGTGTAGGTCACGTTGGGTGGGCGCCGGTTGATCGCGTCGGCCGGGAAGTCGGCGACCGCCGCGTCGAACGGCATGTGGGCGCCGCGCCCGTCGACCAGTTCGAGCAGCTGCTGCCGCAGGACGTCTGTGTCTGCCATCTCGTTCCCCCTTGTCACGCGCCTGTCCCGTGCCGCCCGGCGAACGCAATTGTCGACCCATCGACGAGGCCCGTGCCTTCGCATCCACATCGAACCGCCGGTCGTTGCCCGGCCCCGTTACCCTGCGTTCGTCATGGCTCGCTCGACGGCGGAACGGCTCGACCCGCGGCTCCGCGCCCTGATCTGCGACAGCGATCCGCGCGTGGTGGGGGCGATCGCCCACGCGCTCGGCGAAGCGGGGTTCGAGGTGGTGACCATCTACCGGGTCGACGCAGCCGTGGCCCGCCTCCTCGACGAGCGCCCCGATGTCGTGATCCTCGGGCCGAGCCGGGACGTGGACCCGCTGGTCGCGGTCCCGCGACTTCTCGCCCGCGCCGCGATTCCCGTCCTGGCGATCTCCGCGCTGCGTGACGAGGTGTCCGTGGTGGCGGTGCTGGAGGCTGGGGCGGACGACGTGCTCGACTCCGCGTACCGGCCACTGGAGCTGGTGGCGAGGGTCCGGGCGCTGCTCCGTCGGCGGGCCGGGCCGCCGGTGGCACCCGATGCGCCGCTGCCCGACGGCCTGCGGATCGATCCAGGGCGGCGAGTGGCGAGCGTGGACGGCCGCCCACTGGAGCTGACGCCGATCGAGTTCGAGCTGCTCTGTGCGATCGGAGGACGCCGGGGCGACGTTGTGGATCACCGCACGCTGCTGCGCGCCGGGTGGCCGGGCCGCGCCGACGTGGATCCTGACCTGCTGCGCACGCACCTGACGCACCTCAACGGGAAGCTCGTCGCGGCCGGGCACCCCGGGCTGAGGAACGTGCGCTCGATCGGCTACGCGCTGCGGGTCGAAGGGGGAACCGGGCCGGCCTGACGCGGCGTACGATCGTGAACGGGAGGAGGCGCCCCGGGCATGCTCGCCATCCAGACCGAGCGGCTGACCAAGTACTACGGTAAGGCGCGCGGCATCGTCGAGGTGGACCTGGAGATCCGCGCGGGCGAGATCTTCGGCTTCCTGGGTCCCAACGGCGCGGGCAAGTCGACCACGATCCGCCTGCTGCTCGACCTGATCCGGCCGACCTCGGGGCGCGCGGAGGTGCTCGGGCTCGACGCGCATCGAGACCGGCTGGCGATCGGCCGGCGGGTCGCCTACCTCCCCGGCGACCTGTCACTGTACGGCGACCTGACCGGCGCGCAGACGCTCCAGTACCTGGGCAACCTTCGCGGCGGCGTGGACGCCGCATACCGCGACGAGCTGGTCCGCCGCCTGGAGCTGGATCCATCCAGCCGGATCAGGAGCATGTCGCGGGGCAACCGGCAGAAGGTCGGGTTGGTCGCGGCGTTCCAGGGCCGCCCGGAGCTCCTGGTCCTCGACGAGCCGACCAGCGGGCTCGACCCGTTCGTCCAGCTCGAGTTCGAGCGCCTGGCCGACGAGGCGCGGCAGCAGGGACGCACCGCGTTCATCTCCTCGCACATGCTCCCGGAGGTGGAGCACCTGTGCGATCGGGTCGGGATCATCCGCGAGGGCCGGCTCCTGGCGGTCGAATCGATCGCGACGCTCAAGGAGCGCGCACTGCGCCGGCTCGAGATCGAGTTCGCATCCCCGATCCCCCCGGAGGCGTTCCGCGACGTGCCCGGGGTGCGCGATCTGCGGGTGGACGACGCGCGGCTGACCTGCACGGTGATGGGCAGCCTCGACGCGCTCGTGAAAGCCGCGGCGCGATTCGAGGTGCGGGGGATACGAACGCAGGACACGAGCCTGGAGGAGATCTTCCTGGCGTACTACGGGGCTGGACAGGAGGTACCCGGTGCTGCTGCGTAGCGTCTTCACGAAGACCCTGCGCGACCTCCGCTGGCCGACGTTCTGGACCGCGCTGGCCCTCTTCGTCGGTGGCGGCTACTTCACCCTGCTGTATCCGACGTACGCCACCCAGTTCAAGCTGACCGAGCTCCTCGAGCGGCTCCCGCCCGCGATGAAGGCGCTGATCGGCGCCCAGGTCGCGGACGTGAGCACCGCCACCGGCTTCCTCAACATCGAGCTGTTCCCGATGATGCTGCCGGCCGTGCTGGCGGGATACGC
>JAJYJR010000783.1 GCA_021789355.1 Chloroflexota bacterium
AGCGAGCCAGGGCGCGGGGCCAGCGCCGGCCGAGCCCGATCGAGCCGGGATGGCGCGTCCAGAGCGTGCGCCGCTGGACCCATTCCGCCAGTCCGCCGAAGGGGCACATCGCGCACCAGCCCCGGCCCGCACCCGCACAGGCTCCGATGCGTCGACACCGCCCGCGTCAGACCTGGGCGGCCGACGCGGGGAGACCGCTGGCGAGGGGTCCGCCCGTCGCTCCGCGGGCGGCCTCGGCCAGCAGCCGGCCGAGCTGCTCCCACTCCACGAGGAACGCGTCGTGGCCCTTGATGGAGCGGAGCTCGCGGTAGGCGGCCTCGACCCCCGCCGCCCGCGAGAGGCCCACCAGCTCGCGCACCTGGTCCGGACCGTAGAGGATGTCGCCCGCGATCCCCACTCCGAGGAGCCGGGTCCCGCCCCGTGCGAGTCGGCGGAGCGCCTCGCGTGAGCCGCCCCGGTCGCGTCCGATGTCGTGCCCGTCCATGGCCGCCACGAGCACCCGATAGGTGTCGCGGTCGAACCGATCGACGAGCTTGCGCCCCTGGTGCTCCAGGTAGCTCGCCACGGCGTAGCGCCCATCGGCGTCGCGCCGCCGGCCGAACCGTGCCTCGAAGTCGGCCGCGCTCCGGTAGGTGGTCATGGCGAGGCGCCGCGCCAAGTCGAGCCCGTCCTCGCCGAGGCGCTCGATGAGTTCGAGCTGCAGGTGGTCCCAGGCGATGGCCAGCGGCCCCGTGGCCGCGGGCGCCGCGATCGGCATGACGGTGTGGACGGCGGCCGGTCGCTGGAGCGCCACCTCGAGCGCCACCATGCCGCCCAGCGACCCGCCCACGACGAGGGCAAGTCGCCCGATCCCGACGCTGTCGAGGAGCGCCCACTGGGCCCGGGCCTGATCGCGAACACTGACTGGGGGGAACCGCGCGCCGTAGGGATGACCGGTGAGCGGGTCGGGGGAGCACGGGCCCGT
Source organism: Chloroflexota bacterium (assembly GCA_021789355.1). The sequence goes on from JAJYJR010000783.1 coordinate 965, forward strand.
GGTGCCGTAGCGACCCCCCAGCAGGTTCGCGCAGAGCACGCCCACGCGGTGGGTGTCGAGGGGGCGCCCCGGTCCGATGAGCGGTGCCCACCAGTCTCCCGCGGCGTCGGCCGAGCCGGTCAGCGCATGGACAAGGAGCACCTGTGGGGCCGGCGGGGGCGGCCCGTCGTGGCGATACGCGACGGTGATGGTGCTGAGCGTGGCCCCGCCCTCCAGCTGGCACCCCCCGAGTGCGGCGGTTTCGATGCGCCCCCCGCCCAGCGGCGGACGCGAGGCGATGGTCCCCGCCGGGCAGGCGCGAAGGGGCAGGGCCTCGAGGTCTTGGGCGGCCATCACGCCGCGGTCTCCGCCCGCTCGGTGTCGGTCGCCGCCGCCAGCGCCTGGTCGAGATCGCGGATGAGATCGTCGAGGTGCTCGAGCCCGACCGAGAGCCGCACGAGGTCCGCGGTCACGCCCGAGGCCAGCTGGTCGGCGTCCGAGAGCTGCTGGTGCGTCGTCGAGGCGGGATGGATGATGAGCGACTTCGCGTCGCCCACGTTGGCGAGCAGGCTGAAGAGCTTGACCGCGTCGATCAGCCGCCGTCCGGCCTCGGCGCCGCCGCGGACGCCGAAGGTGACGATCCCCCCGAAGCCGCCGGCCAGGTAGCGCGTGGCCAGCGCGTGCGAGGGGTGCGACACGAGGCCCGGGTAGCTCACCCAGGCGACCCGCGGATCAGACGCCAGCCAGCGCGCCAGGGCCAGCGCGTTCTCACTGTGGCGCGCGATCCGGAGGGGCAGGGTCTCGAGCCCCTGCAGGAAGAGGAACGCGTTGAACGGGCTCAGGGCCGGACCGAGATCGCGCAGCAACTGCACCCGGAGCTTCGCGATGTAGGCCTGCGGCCCGAAGGCCTCCGCGTAACGCACCCCGTGGTACGAGGGGTCCGGCTCGACGAGCTCGGGGAAGCGACCGGCGGCGGCCCAGTCGAAGCGACCGGCATCTACCACCACGCCCCCGATCGCGGTGCCGTGGCCGCCGATCCACTTGGTGGCCGAGTGCACCACGATGTCGGCGCCGTGCTCGATGGGCCGCGCCAGGAGCGGGGCGAAGGTGTTGTCGACGATGAGAGGGAGCCCGTGGGCGTGGGCGACGTCCGCGATGGCCGCCAGGTCGGGCACATCGAGGCGCGGGTTGCCGATGGTCTCGAGGTACAGCGCCCGGCTGTGCGCGTCGATCGCCCGGGCGAAGGTGGCCGGGTCGGCGCCGTCGACGAAGCGGGTGGTGATCCCGAGCCGCGGCAGCGTGTAGGCGAAGAGGTTGTACGTCCCGCCGTACAGACTGGCACTGCTCACGATGCTGTCGCCGGCCCGGGCAAGGTTGAGGATCGCCAGCGTCTCGGCGGCCTGACCCGACGCCAGGCCGACCGCGCCGACGCCACCCTCGAGCGCGGCGATGCGCGCCTCGAACACCGCGGTGGTCGGGTTCATGATGCGGGTGTAGATGTTGCCGGACTCTGCGAGGGCGAAGAGGCGCGCGGCGTGGGCGGCGTCCTCGAAGACGTAGCTCGTGGTGGCGTAGATCGGGACGGCGCGGGCATGCGTCGCGGGGTCCGGCTGCTGGCCGGCATGCAGGGCGAGGGTCTCAGGGCGGAGCGCGTGGTCGGACACGTCGGGTACCTCGTGGGCTGAGTACGCTGCATTGAGGTCCCGGGCGGCCGGGGAGGCCGCTGTCCTTGCGGCTGCCCGTCGTGTTGGTCGGAAGAATCAAGAACGCCGCAGCTCCACCTTCAGAGCTGCGGCCCCGGGACCGATCTAGCGGCCCCGGCGTTACCTGTGGTGCAGGTTGCGCGTGACCCTAGACCCCATCCTCCGCACGGCGGGGCCGCCAGCGCATACACATGTTCCAGGCGATCGTGGTGTGGCTCACGGTGCCGGGAGTATGGGGGATCCGGTGAAGCCACGCAACACCCCTTGCTTTCGGCAGTGTCGACGGCCAGCGATCCCGGCGGTCAGAGCGTCCCCGTCTGACGCTCGACGCGCAAGACCTGCGAGGAGGCCCCGGATCACCCGCACATCACCCGCCACCGACGCGCGGGCATCCATGTCGTTGCGGATCAAGGTCAGCAGCAGGTCGAGCCGGTCAGCGTTGCCGAACCGCCGCACGTGCCGTCCCCGCCTCACCCCACGATCTGGCGCAGGGCGAAGAGCACGTTGGCCGGCCGTTCCGCGAGCCGGCGCATGTACCAGGGGTACCAGGCCGTGCCGTACGCGATGAGGTC
>JAJYJR010000060.1 GCA_021789355.1 Chloroflexota bacterium
AGTGGAGCCACGCCTGCACCGCGGCGTCGTGCACGGCGTCCTCGGCGTCCGAGCCATCCCGCAGGATCACGCTGGCCAGGTGATAGGCGCGCTCGAGCCGGCTCTGCGAGAACCGCTCGAACGCCGCCCCTCGCTCGGCCTCGGTCCCCCCGGACACGACAGGGCTCACGCCGATCAGTCCCTCCAGACGCTCGATGGCCACCATACCTGCAAGATGCAGCAGAGGGCCTTCTGGTTCACCTCGACTGTGGGCGTCGTGGCGTGATCGGTCAACGGCGGGTTGAGGCAAGCCTGGGTCGTGGCATAGAGCGCCGATGAAGTCACCACCATCAGCACCTCCTGCCGGCCGACTCGATCCGCACCGCATACCCGACGGACCCAGGAGTGCGCGCGGACTGGCCAAGACGTACGCCTACCCCACCCGCTTGAGCCTGCCCGTGCGCTTGGCGAAGCGCTCGGCGCGCGCGAACACCCACAGTCCGAGAGGCACGAGGACCACGCCCATCACGACGAGCGGCCACGCGTCCCCCAGGAGGGATGTCGCCGATACGTTCTGCACGAGGCCCTTCCGCACCGCGTCGAGCACGTAGGTGGCCGGCGAGAAGCGCGACACCACCTGCATCCAGCCCGGCAGGATGTCCACGCTGTAGTACACGCCGGTTATCAACGCGATACCGTCGAAATCTTGTCCCTCCGGCTACACTTGCCGCATGCCGGTCGACGAGGCGATGGTCCGCTATATGGGCTCGCCCCCACCCTATCCTGCGTTCTCATTGAAACGATACTCGCCCCGACCGCGCGCGGCGGTTGTCTGGACGAAGGAATGGCAGGACGCGGGCGTCAGGCGCGTCACGCATGACTTCGGCCTCACCGTGGTCGCCGAAGGAATCGAGCGGCTCGTTTCTGGTCGGCTGGCGAAGGACAGGCCCGAGGTTGAGCGCATCAAGGAGCTGGGAGCAGCGGGCGTCATTCGCGTGGTCGCGGTCGCGGACTGGCGAAGGTTCAGCCGTGACGACCCGAAGCGCGTGCTGACGCTCGTCGGGCAACTCGAGGCGCTGGGCGTCGTGGTGATCTCGGATACCCAGCGCGATCTCGTCCCGTGGCAGGACCTGTACTGGGTCAAGCTCGCTTTCTACGCCGAGTTCGCGAACCGCGAGGCGGTCGACAGTTCCAAGGCGACGGCGAAGGGGATCGTCGAGGCACGGGGCGCAGGGGTGGCCTGGGGCCGGTCCCCGCTGGGGTGGAGGCGGCTCGAGCGGATCGGGGACTACACCGATCCCGACGAGCGGGCGGCCGCGCGCCGGAAGAGCTACTTCGTGCCGGACGAGAGCGACGGACCGCGGTCGATGCCGGTCCTGAAGCAGGCCTACGAACTTCGCGCCGCCCGTTGGTCATGGCGCCAGATCGGGAGAAAGCTCGGACTCGCATCCAGCTCGGTCATGCACGCCCTTCTGGGGGACGTCGGCCCGGACGGCCTCCGCTCCAACCTGCGGAACCGCGAGCAGGTGGGGGCCGACCTCTACGACCTGATCATATCGATGGGGCCTGGCGGGGAGCCGGCCCACACCGGTCGACGACCGTGGTTCTTCCGCGGCCTCGTGTATTGCCCCTTCTGCGGCAGCCGGATGTCCGGGTCGGAGAAGATCGATCGCCACAGAACCCGGTACTACGACTGCGACAACGCCAAGAACGTGCAGCACTCGTGGACGAGCGTCCGGGAGGACATGCTCCTGGCGGCCCTGCGGCGGGACCTCGCGCAGATGGCCTTCAACGATGAGCAGGTCGCCCGAATCGGGAGAGCGAGCAGAACCCCGAGGCGACATCGGGAGGTCGAGCGAAACCGGAGGAATCGGGAGGAGATCCTACGTCTCATCCGGAAGGCGAACGTCAAGTTCGACGCGGACGGACTCACTGAGGACGAGTATCGGGCGCAGATTCGGGACTTCCGGGCGCGCCTCGCCGAGATCCCGAACGACCCGCCCGACCTGGCGATCGCGGGCCTGTTGGAGCAGCGGCAACAGCTATCGCACCTCGCCGAGATCCTTCCCGCCCGGCCTGCCGACCCCGCCGAGGTCAAGATGCTGGTGCCTATCCTGCGACGGACCCTCGTCCGTGTAGACCTCGACCAGGACACGCGACGTCCGACGTTCACGTACACGCCGCTCATCGAGGAGATCCGCCGCGTAGCCCGGACCGCCGGAGTGTGGGAGGAGACCGAGGCCGAGGAGCGGAACTGGCTGAGCCCGGCCGAGGTCTGCGGGGCCACGGGTTGGTCGAGGTCGACCGTTAGCCGCTGCCTTCGCGCGGGGACCATCCCGGCCGACAAGACCGACGCGCCTCGACTCGGCCGGTACCACATCCCACGAGCGTGGGTCGAAGCGCACGTGGGCAACCCTCCACCCGGAAGGACCATGCCGCTTCCACCGGCGGACGGTCCACTGACCATCGCCGAGCTGGCTGAGCAGACTGGCTTGGGCTACCGGACCGTGCTCGAACTTGTGCGCTCCGGACAGGTCCCGAGTGAACGGACGGGACAGGGCCGACACAGGCGGTACCAGATCCCGCCAGACGCGGTTTCGTCGGCTGCAATCACTCGGGCACGAGAGCTGAGCACGGCCCGACATTCCCACGCGCTTCGGGCGCGGGGAGCTTAGGCAGCTTCCTCCGTGTGCTCGACGGCGCTGGCGTCCTTCTCGTCGGCCGCGGCCGTTTCACGCGCCGCGCGCTCGCGACGGTAGGCGAGCACTGCCGCGAGGTCGTCCGCGATTGAGTCCACGAGTGCGCGAGCCTCGGCACTGATTTCGAGATTAGTCACCACGAACGACACGGGTGCGCTCCGACTGCAACCCCGGTCTTGGGGCTGGCGGAGGTTCGGCGAGTGATTCCAGCGCGCAAGGGAAGCGCCCACGGAAGTGGTGCCGGCAAGCACCACGAGCGTGCTCTGGCGCCGGGTCCCGCACCACTCAGCCCCATGCGCCTTGCGCGCGTGACCTTGCGCGCAAGGCGACCACGCACGCACAGCGGCGGAACTTGCGGGTAGACGGTCTTGGACGAGCATCCGGGTATGACCGATCGCCCCGTCGGCCCGCTCGTCGCCGAGCTCGCGATGCCGCTCTTCAACCGCCTCGTCCTGATGCCGCTGCGCCGGGCGATCGTCGGCGAGGACGCGTGGAGCGACTTCTACGAGTTCGGAGAGGGCGGGCATCCCTGGTGGCACTACCAGGAGGGTCCGGACGGCCGTCTCGTGCTCGTCGGGCCACTCGACCGCCGTGCCCAGCCGTCCCTCCCGCAGCCCGTGCGCGTGCCGACTCGCCCGACTGCGACTGCCGGCGGCGTATCGGTCACCCTGTCCTGCGGCCGCGTCACCACGCCGATCGCCGGCTATCGGCCCGAGGTGCACGGGCCGCTCGTCGACCAGCTCGACCTGCTGTGCGTGCTCCTGGACGAGGGCAGCGGGAGCGCGACCCGCCGCTCGTCGCACGGTCCTTGCCTGAGCCCGAGCCTCGCCGCGCGGGCGTGGGGAACGCGGACCGGACGCACGCAACGGCGCGCAGACGCCTACCTCGCCGAGCTCGGTGCCGCAGGCATCCTCGATCGCGAACTCATCGGATCGCGCGCCGAGTGGCGCGTGCCCGCTGACGCGACCGAGCGATTCCGGGCAGTGCACGGCTTCACGGTCGCCGACTGACACGTGCCGTCGGAGCCGAGCGATGCACGGACCCGATGAGCGCGTCGACGGCGCCGGCCAGCACCGTCAGCGCATCCTCGGCCGGGTGGAACCGGGCGCCGGGTGGGCGCCGGTCGGCGATCGCGACCACGGCGAGCAGACTGCTGTACTCGAGAGCAGCCCCGTCTACATCTAGCCGATCGCCCACAGCGTGCCCAGGGCGATGAGCGCGGCGAGCACGGACAGCCACTGTTGGCCACGACTCGCCGAGATGCCGGCGTGCTCACGCCCTCCCGGCCGGGGCCGTGCGGCAGGGTCTGCGCGAAAGCGAGGACGCCCGCCTACGCCGGCGAGCGTGGCATGGCCAAGACGAGCAGGGAGTCCGCGATGCCGGACGCCCGGGTCCCCACGGTCGAGACGACCTCGTCCAGAGCACCATGACGTCCCGGTTCCGGTGGAGGGGCTGCCAGGCCGCGTGCACGGTCTGACCCTCGCCGCGAGCCGAGGGACCCATAGGCGCTCGCGTCGTCGGTGCCGTGCCACGGTCGGCGAGTCCAGCCGTCGCAGCCGATGCCTGGCCGATCCCGCAGACCCGGCGTGCCGGGAGCCACACCATAGGCGTGCCGGGAGAGAACACTGTGTCGAGCACCGCACGTGGTGGTGGGTGGATGCCAAAGAGCACGAGAAGCTAAGGGCCTGCCTCGAAAATCCCGCGGGGTCGGCGAGGAACCGAGATCGCGTCATAGCGACAGATGCTGGGGTGCCTCGGAAGGCCGCGCGGACGCAGGTCCAATCGCGCCGGTGGCGGGTGGGAATACGATGAGGCATGGCGGCTGGACGGGGACCCGCCGTCCATGAATCGAGGGTGGAGCGACGTGCCTCGGGATCGTGGCGAAGAGAGCTGCGTCGGCAGGCGGCCTCGGAGCCGAGCCTCCCCGATGCTCCGTGGCTTCGTCGTCGCGCTTGCCGTGTTCCTGCTTGCAGACTGCTCTGCGGGCATGGCGGGCACGGTCACCATCCCGACCTTCCCGTCGCCCTCACCGGGTGTCCAGGTGCTCTGCCCGGCGTCGCTCTACACGCCCTTCACCCTCGAGGGCGATCCTGCCGCGTCCCCGCCCGTCTGGGGCGTTGATCGCTTCGGCAGGCGCTTCGACATCATCTGGCCGCCCGGCTTCCGGGCCCGCTTCACGCCGAAGCTCGAGATCCTCGACCCGAGCGGCGCGGTGGTGGCCCGGGCCGGGACGGTCAGCGACGCCGGAGGGGCCGGCGACGACAACACCCGGGGGATCTGCAGCATCGGGGGCAAGGTGTACTTCTGATCGAGCCGCGAGGGTCCTGCCTCGCGGGCCATCGCCTGCTCGGTCGGGCCCTTGGCCCCCGACTCACGCGGCCTCCGGCGCGGGCGTGACGACGTAGCCCAGCGCCTCAAGCCTGCGGGTGAGCCGACGACGGACGCGCTCGGCGTCGCGCCGGTCAAAGTACGTGGCGCCGAGGTCCTCGAATGGCCGCCCGGTGGACAGGACTGCGTAGACCATGCCGAGAATCGTGTGGCCGACGGCGACGAAGGCACGCTTGGCGCCACGGCGGGCGGCCAGGCGGCGATACTGGGCCCCGAGGTACGTCTTCGTCCGGGATGCCGAGCGAGCGGCCCCGATGAGGGCTGCCCGGAGCCAGGGACTGCCCCGCCTCGTCTTGCCGCCGTGCTGCACGCCCGCGCTCTCGTAGTTGCCCGGGCACATCCCGGCCCAGGACGCGAGCTGGCGTGACGAGCCGAAGCGGGCCATGTCCTGCCCGATCTCGACGAGGATGACCTCGGCGGTTCGCCCGCCCACGCCGGGGATCGTGGAGATCCGCTCGATCAGCGCTCCGGCCGGTCGAAGACGTTCCTTGATCTCGGCGTCGAGCGATGTGATCAGCGCATCGAGATCAGCGAGGTGGCGCAGCTGCGCGGCCAGCAGGAAGCGCTGGTGGGGTCCGACCGAACCAGCCAGCGCCTCAACGAGCAGCCCGTGCTTGCGACGCAGGCGACCCTTGGCGAGCTCGGCGAGCGCCTCCGGGTCGTCCGATCCTTCGGTGAGCGCAGTGAGGATCGCCCGGCCGGAGACGCCACCCAGGTTCGTGCTCACCGAGCCCAGCTTGACGTTGGCGCCCTCGAGGACCTTGGCCAGCCTGTTGATCTCGGACGCCCGCTCCCGGATCAGGCTCGTCCGATAGCGCACGAGCTCGCGCAGCTCACGGTCGGGCCGGGGCGGGATGAAGCTCGGCCGGATCAGTCCGTGGCGGAACAGTTCGGCGATCCACTCGGCGTCCCGGACATCCGTCTTGCGGCCGGGGACGGCCTTGAGATGCGCGGCGTTGGCCAGAACGAGCTCGAAGCGATCCTCCAACAGGTTCCAGATCGGCTTCCAGTAGCTGCCCGTGGCCTCCATCGCCACGGCTGTCACTCCACGTTCCTCGAGCCAGTCCGCCAGGACGAGAAGATCCGCCGTGAGCGTGCCGAAGGTGCGCGTCTCCTTGGCCAGCTCACCGGGCGGATCGCTCGCGATCACGCAGACGGTGAGCGAGCGCTTGCCGATGTCGATCCCAGCGCACCTCGGGTGCACGATGTCCATTGTTGGAGCCTCCAGCTTCTGGCGGCTGAGAGGCGCCCCTCATTCGCAGCGACTGCCCCGCGTGCTCTCCACGAGGGGGGAGGCAACAGACGGTGATTCCGCTCAGGCGCCTCGGGTCCATCTGTAGAACCGGGCTCGCAGCACCAAGGCCCTACGACCTTCGTCTGACCGCCGGCCTGGATTTTCCTCCCGACGCGATCGGGCCGGCGGCCCGTGTGCATCTGTATACGAAATCAGATGCATTGCCGCTTGACGGCTCGCGCCGCATCGCGCGAGAGTCGGCACGGTGCGTCCGTGAGGGCGCAGAGCAAAGGTGGCAAGCCATGAGTGTCATCGTCGGAGGCAGACGGCAGAGCTTCGAGCGGTCGAGCGCCGCAATCCTCGCGACTCTCGCGGCCGGGCTACTCACCGGGTCCGCGCTCGCCGCCGCGGGCCCGTTCGGGGTGCGCTACGTCTGGGCTGGAGTCGGCGCGGCCGTTCCGGTTGCTCTCACACTCGCGGTCGTCGCGACGGTGCGACCTGGGCAGGCCGCGCTCGGCTTGACCGGGTTACTCGTTTTCGCCGGAGCCCTGTTCGTCATGGGAACTCTCGGGCGGGCCCCCGACCCGCTGCTGCTGGCCGTGGCCGCGGTGCTCGTCGCCGGGAGCATCGCGATTGCGGCCCGACGGGCTCGTCCCCGAGACATTCTGGTGGGTCTCGCCCTGGGCTACGCGAGCGCCACGTTCATCTATGAGATGAGCATCGCCCTACACAACGTATAGGCCGGCCCGCACGGTCTCGAACAAGCGCGCAGCGCCCACTAGAGCGGAGCGCGACCACGGGGCCATCGCTACGGTCGAGCGGCCCGCCGGTCGCTCAAGAGGCCCAATCGGGCTACACCCGCCCGAGCATGTAGCCAACGCATGCGACCTCGAGCCACGCCTTGGCGCTCTCGGCAGTTCCCTCGTAGCAGCGCGATAGCCGTCGCCAGCGCCCAAGTTGGGCAAAGGCGTTCTCGACGCGCCAGACCATCGGGAGCGGCTTGAATCCGACCGTGCCCGCAGGACGCGAGCGAATCTCAAGCCTGACCTTGTGGTGCTGCGCCGCCTTGCCGAGCGCCCGATAGCCTCGGTCGGCCACGACCAACTCGACTCGTGGCAAACCCGGCAGGGCCTCGTGGAGCAGGGTGCGACCAGCGGCGACATCATGGGGCCGCGCCGAGTCCACACGTGCCGCGATGGGCAACCCAAGTCGCTCAACGAGAATGCTCCGCTTGGTCCCGTTGGTTCGGCCAGCGCGACCGCCGGCCTCGTGAAACGTCGGTCCGGCTCGACCGCCTCGCACCGTCTGCGCGTCGATGATGACCACCGACGGCAGGGCGTCGCGCTCGTGCTTGACCTGGATGTGCGTCGCCAAGAGCAGCATCGCCCGCGCCCAAACGCCGTTGTCGCGCCAGCGCCGCCACTGCTGCCAGACCGCACCCCAGGGACCGTAGCGAGCCGGGAGATTAGCGCCACTGGCAGCCGGTGCGCGCCACGAAGAACATGGCCTCGACCATCTGTCGTCGCTCGGTCCGTGCAGGCGCTCCACGTCGGCCCGGAGCGTCAAACAGGTCAGCGACGAGGTTCCACTGCTCGTCGGTCAGCTCGATGGAGTAGGCCATGAATCGAGCATGGCTCGAAGTCCGAAAGCGAACAGATGCTTTTCACCTTGACGCAGCAGGCCACAAGATGTGGCCCCGGTAGGCTGAGGTTCGACGACGAGTCAGGATCGGCGGAGCGCGCGGCCGGCGATCAACAGGCCAACGACGATCAGCCCGAGACTCGGAACGATGATCGGTCCGAGGCTCGGGCCTGAGCAACTGCTTGCGAACTCGCCATTGGGGCACGTCAGGGGCACACTCAGCGCGAGCGCGATGACCAGTGCGCCTGCGACGCCGAGAGTCGACGCGAAGAACGCGAGTCCCCCGGGGCGACGGAGCACCAGCACCGCGAGCACGACAGCAGGCACCATGAGCGGGAGGCCAGGCGTTGGAAACCCGTGGCTCACGAGCAGCGGGAACCATGCAAGCACGCTGACGACGCCGGCGACGGCACCGAGAAGCCAGGGCCCGAAGCGCACGATGGCCGGACGGGTGTCCGACGAGCGCACGGTCACGTCACGCTCCGCGTCAGTCGACCCTTCTGCGGCAGCGGCGACGATCGCTTCTGGAGGTCCGAGCCGGTCGAGCACAGTGCGGATCGCCGCCTCGTCCCGTTGATCAGCCTGGGCCAACGCGGTCTCGATATGCTCGCGAACGTCGGCCACCAGGTCGTCAGCCTGGCCGGGGACAACGCGCCGGGCCTCGTCCTCGAGGCGCCTCACGTAGTCGCGCACAAGCGCGTCAGCATCCATCCCCAGTCCCTCCGGACATCGCCCCATCCAGCAAGCCATCGACCGCCGTTCGGAAGCTCGACCAGTCCGCGATGAAGGTGTTGAGGGCACGGCGGCCCGCGTCGGTGAGCCGGTGGTAGCGGCGCGGCGGCCCCGAGGTTGACTCGCGCCACGTCGTCTCGACCAGGCCCTCCCGGCGCAGTCGAGCCAGGAGCGGGTAGATCGTGCCTTCGCCAGCCACGAGGCCGCGCTCGGAGAGCCGCCGCACCATGTCGAACGCGTAGGCGTCGCCCTCGCTGATCAGTGCGAGAACGCAATGCTCGACGACACCCCGCCGCAGTTCGGTCATGCCGCTCGCCGTTGATACCATGCGCCGCATGGTAGTAGGCCGAACATGGTTGTCAAGAGTGCGTGAGGTCCTTCCCGTCCACTTCGTATCCAGAGCCTGTCGACGGAAGCGTGGTCGGATCGCAGTAACCGTGCGCAACGACACCCCCGATCCGGTCCAACAGCTCCGGGTTGAGCTCCTGATCGAGCAGGACGGCGTGGTCGCGCTCGACCTAGCGGATGTGGTCCGGGCGCCGCTCCCGGCTCGGCCCATCCCGTATGGGGAGGACACGCCCAGTCGCGGCATCCAGCTCGGACCCCGCTTGCCTCGCCTCGAGCCCTACGTGGCACCGCCGGGGATGGTCGGCCGCGGTCTGAAGATCGACAACAGCCACAGCGTTCACGTCACGTTCGACCCGCTCGACCTCTACGCGGAGGACAGCGCGGAGCTCGGCGCGTTCTACCTGGTGGCCAGCCCGAGCACGCGGGGAAGACGCTGTCGGCGACGTGGAACGCGCGGGCCAAGAACTTCAGCGGCGTCATCCACGGCTCGATCGAGTTCGAGGTCGAACCCGACGTGCCGACGACGGATGAGCTGCTCGCGGACGACAGGCCCGAGGAGGACGAATAGACGGCGGTGAGGCCCCCACGGCAGGGGAGAACGTCTTCAGGCACCGGCGCTCCGTCCATCCAGCTCGTCGCGGGCACGTCGAGGCATGGGACGGCTCTCAAGGGTCTGTCGCGGCCTCTCAGGATTTCGTCGCTACGACAGTTGTTGCGACAGACTTCTGAGACCTAACACCGGGGCCAAGAACACACGGCCCTGACTTGACATCGCGCGAACTCTGCCGAGGCTCCCGATGCCGCCGGCGGCAACCTCTTGCATTCGGGAGCCCGAGTCGCCGCGAGAGGCACATGAGGAGCACACGGTGCGCACCATCGGACGAGCCATCGCGATCACCTGTCCGGCCTGCGGCATCGGCGAAGTTGCCGCGCAATGCTGGTACACCCCGGCCGTCGAATCGACGACTCCCGGCGCAGGTCCCGGCGTCGAGACCCTGCGCTGCGACACGTGCGGGATCTGGGTGCGGGATGGCGCCGTGCTGAGCCGTGGGGTCGATCTCGACGTCGACGATGTCCGCGAGACCGCGCGTTTCCGCGCCGGCGAGGACACGCCGATCGAGGAGTTGTACCTGCCGCCCGACGCGCGCCCGGTCCGTCTCATTCCCACAGGCGTCTATGGGGCCGCGAGCGGGGTGCCGTGGACGGCGATCGGGCCGATCAGCTCCGTCACGTTCCATCTCGCCCGCCGGCGACCGGGAGCGCCCGAGCGATGAAGGCGCTGATCAACCGGCTGTCCTGGTGGCTGTTGGGGTTCGTGGCGATCACGACACTGGTCACGCTGCTCGTCGTCGTGGGCGCGGCGGCGATGGTGCACTGGTCGCTGCCGTGGCCGCAGACCTGGGTCGTCTCCGCGCTCGTCGTCGGCTACGCGATCGCGCACGAGTGGCGCAGCACGCCGCCGCCCGCCGCGGCACCCCCGCCCGCTCCCGTGCCGGAGGTCCCGCTCAGCGACCTCGAGCACCTCCGGCGGCTCCTGGAGCACGGCGACATCAGCGAGCAAACCTACCGGCGCGCCGTGACCCAGGCGACGCGACGCTACGTCCCTCCCCCGCCGCCTCTCCCGCCGAAGCGCCGCCGCTGGTAGCCGGCGGGCCGGTGCTCCGTCAGGCCGCCTTGCCTTGGGCGGCCCGCCACGCGGCGCGCGCCGCGCGCCAGCACGCCTTGCAGCGCCACCCGGTGATGCGTACGGCGTCGTAGTCGATCATGGCGACGGTGTCGTCGGCACGCCCGCAGCGGTCGCAGCTGCCCGGCACGACGCCCGCGGTGAGGAGGTCGCGCAGCACGGCGCGGTCAGGATTCGCGCGGCGCCAGGCGACCGCGGTGGCGCGACGGCGCGCCTCCCGGTACGCCGCCCGCTCCTGTTCGCACATGCGGTCCCAGCGACAGGCCGGGCACCACGACTGCGGTCGGACGTGTTCGGCGTGTTTCGTGCGTCGCATCGTGCGTGCTCCTCCTGGCTCGGTTACCCGAACAGCTCTTCGGCCGCGGACTCGGCGGTAGGGTCGAGCCCGTCCGACCCGCCCTCTGCGGGGTCGTGCCCCGGGATCCAGTACTCGACCTGCCCACCCGGGCCAGCTGGCGCGCACGCCAGCTGGCCGCTCGCGACCAGACGGTCGACCAGCCGCCCAGTAGACCAGTCCTCCCATGCCGCGACGGTCGCGCCGAAGGCCGTGCTGAAGGTGGCCCGCGTCGCTCGCCGCCCATGCGACACGACGTGCTGGCTCACGATCGCGAACAGCTGCTCATCGAGCGGCGACGGCGGCGGCACGATCAGAGCCGGGACACCGAGGCTCGGACGGCCGTAGCGCGGCGTCCAGGCCGGGTCGACCGCCCACAGCGTGCGCGGACCGTGCCAGGTCAGCTTGAGCGTGCCGGTCGCGCCCGAGCGGTTCTTCGGGATCAGCAACTCGGCGGGCGCGCCGGCCGCCTCGAGCGTGGCGCGCTTCTCGGGATCCGCGTAGAAGGCGTCGCGGTGGGCGAGCACGACGACGTTGGCCGCGGCCTCGAGGGCGCCCGACGCACGCAGGTCGGCGAGGCCGGGGCGATGGTCGTCGCGGCGGAAACTCTCTCGGTTGAGCTGCGCCAACGCCAAGACCGGCAGGTCGAGGTCCATGGCCAGGTGCTTGAGCTCATTGGCGAGATACGTGACCGTCTCGTACTGGCCCGTGATCCCGGGCGCCGACATCAGGTGCAGGTGATCGACGACGAGGAGCGCTGGGCTCCCCTGTGTGACCTTGTATCGCTCCACCCAGCCGCGGATCGTCTCGGCGGTCGGCGGCAGGTCGTCGCGGACGATGAGGGGCAGCGGCTCGATCGCGTGCACGGCGGCCTCGATGAGCGGCAGGTCGCGCTCGCTCCAGCCGCGCGGCGGGTGCCAGCCGTCGCGCACGGGCGCGACCTGGGCCGCCATGCGCGCGAGCAGCTCGCCAGTGGTCATCTCGAACGAGGCGTAGAGGACTGCAGTTCCCACGCGTTCCGGGTACCGCGCGGAGGCCACGGCCGCAGTGAGCGCGATCTGGGTCGCCAGCGCGGTCTTGCCCATGCCGGTCGCGCCGGCGACCACGACGAGCTGTCCGCGCCGCAGCCCGCCTCCCAGCAGCTCGTCGAGGGGGCCGAGGCCAGTGGGCGCCGCGGCGTCGTCGGCGGGGTGCCGGAACGACGTCAGGACCGCGTCGGCGAGCGATCCGATCCTCGGGAACTCGTCCTCGGTCGCCAACTTGCCGGCCGCGGCGACGGCCTGGCGGACGGCATCGAGCGACGCGCCGAGCGGGCGGGCCGGATCCGAGATCGCCTCGGCGTGCGCGGAGAGCGCGGCAGCGGTCCGCCGCCGCGCCGAGAGCTCGGCGACCCGGGCCGCGAACTCTGCGACTTGCCGGGGCTTCGAGAGCGGGTCCGCGGCGAGGCCCCCCACGTACTCCGCCCCCCCGGCCTCTTCCACCCGACCAAGCCGGACGAGTTCGACGACGACCGCGATCGCGTCGGCGTCGCGCCCGGCCCTGGCTAGCTCGAGCCCGACCTCGAAGATCACGCGGTGGCGCGGGTCGGCGAAGTCCCGGGGTGCGACGCTCGACGCGCGAGGAAACCCGCCAACCGCCCACAGGCACGAGGCGAGCAGGCTCCGCTCCATCGTCTGGGTGTACGAGAGGTCAGACAACGCGGATGCTCCCGTGGCGCCAGGGGTCCGTCGCACCGGTCTCGGGGACGGGCGGTCCGGCTCGGGGACGATCTGCGAGACCGGCATGTCGTCAAGGGCCTCGGGGGCAAGTCCGTGCCCGCTCGCGCGACATGCCGCCGGTGCCAGACCCCGGCGCCTCGTGGAGCGGGGGACTCTAAAGGGGGGTCGGCCTCCCGGCCCGACCCCCAGAGTCCCCCGCTCGCTCCAACGGCGCGAGGACGGCGAGTCGCCACTGGCCGCCTTGGCCGGGCGATCGCGTCGCCCGCCGCGCGGACGGGTTGATTGCCTCGCAGCTGTTTGGACACAGTCGCGCGAGCCCTGACACGCGGTCGGTCCGCGGTCGGGAGGTGGGCGACGGCGCGGGCCGACAGCCACAGGGCCACGCGGCGCAGGAGGGCCGGGTTGGCACGGGCGCCGCCAAGCCTCACGCCTCGTCGCGGCGTGGCAGCTCACCAGCATCACGTAGGTAGCGCTCGCGGAACGTCTGGTAGTCCGCGTCGCGCACGCGGTAGGAGCGCCTGCCACCCGCGTCGTAGGCGACGGCGACAAGCCGAGCCAGCTCAATCTGGCGGAGCACCCAGCGCTCCGAGTACCCCGTGTCCGCAGCGATGGCCTTCAGGGTCCAGTGGGTTGGCATGCTCGTGCCTCAATGCACCGGGTCGGGCGTTGCCCCGTCAGCGACGCCGGCGCGAGTGCGGGTCGCAGTGGACTCTCGGAGGTCCGAGTTCGTAGTCAAGTAGGCACTCGCTCGACGACACGAACTCAACGAACGGTCGGCACAGACCGAAGACAGCGAACGCTCGGCCTCGACTCCGTGCACGCGCCGCGCTTCCGTACAGGGCGGTGTCATGCAGGGAGGGCCGCCATGAGGAAGAACGTCGAGCGGGCCGGGGATCGACAGGTCCGGCGCTGGCTCG
Source organism: Chloroflexota bacterium (assembly GCA_021789355.1). Next base: position 13,675 of record JAJYJR010000060.1, read on the forward strand.
CCCGCCATCGGGTGGAGGTGCGGGGCCTCACCCTCGACGACCACATCGGTTCGCCGCGAGCCAAGCGTGAGCTCCAGAGTCTCGCGGCCGCGCTGAGGGCACCGGAACAGGTGACCGCGGCCGGTGGCTCGCTCGTGAGGGCGGCCCTCTTCACCGGCCCGCCCGGCGTCGGCAAGACCAACCTGGCACGCATTCTGGCGTGCCTGGTCGGCGCGGTGCCGTACTACGAGTGCCAGGCCAACGAACTCACCGGCCGCCTCGTGGGTCGCCTCGCGCGCTACTTCGCGCGCCATCCCGATCCGGCCGTCATCTACGTCGATGAGCTCGACGCGGTCGCGATCGAGCGCGGCTCCCGCGTCCACGACCGCCACTCCCGAGCAGTGCTCTACGCGATGTTGGCTGCCATCGACAGTCTCCGCGGCTCCGGCACCGTCTGCTGGGTGGCGTCCACCAACGCGCCCCCAGCACTCCTCGATCCCGCCCTCCTGCGCGAAGGCCGATTCGGCAGCCGGATCATCCGGCTCGACCTGCCGACTCGTCAGGAAAGGGTCGATCTCTTCGAGTACTTCCTGTCAGGTCGTCGCCTAGCCGAGCCGATCGACGTGCGGCGGGCGGCCGAGCTGACGCGTGGGCGCAGCGGGGCAGACGTGCGGGCAGCGCTCGACGAGGGACTCGCCCTCGCCATCGCGGACGGCGTCAGCGGCCTCACGATGCGACACCTCGAGGAGGCGATCAGGCGGCACGGCGAGCTGGATGAGGTGCCGCCCCTCAGCTTGGCTCAACGCCGTCGCCAGGCCGCCCACGAGAGTGCGCACCTGATAGTGGCTCTCGAGACCATGGGCCCGGCTGCGATCACCGCGGTCAGCCTCGGCGACCACCGCGGCGCGCGGACCGACATCGGTCCCGACGACGGGTCACCGGGTGATCTCTCCGACGACGAGCTGCTCGCCAGGGTGGCCGTGCTGGTCGCCGGGCAGATCGGCGAGCAGATGGTGACGGGGTCGACCTCGCAGGGCGGGGCCAGCGATACCGCCCAGGCCACGCGCCTGCTTCTGCTGCGCTTGGAGTCGGGGGGCGACTGCGCCTGGGGCAGCCTGGCGCTCGGGCCGTTCGGGATGGAGACGGGACCCGCCGTGCTGGATGCGCGGGCGACCTTCGTGCGCCTGGAGCTCGACCGCCAGACGGAGCGGGCGCGCGCGATCCTCGAACGACGCACGGAAGCCCTGGTAGCGTTGACCGACCAGCTGCTGCACGAGCACACGCTGAGCGGCGACACGCTCGCCCAGGCCATCGCAGAACTGCCGGCTGCGCAGCAGAGTGCGGCCTGAGATGGCGCTCAGACGGCTTCTTCTCCGGCTGCTGCTGGTGGCGCTGCTCGGGCTCGCCATCGTGGCGGCCATCGTCGCCGGGCTCCTCGCCGCAGGGGCGTGGGCCCTGCTGCGCGCGCTGGAGCGCGCCGGCGACCGAGGCGGTCGCTGACGGCATGGATCCCTACACCGTCTTGGGGGTGTCACCGGGCGCGGATGTGCAGACCATCCGCCGCGCCTATCGTCGGCTCGCGCGTCGCTATCACCCGGACGTCGGCGGCTCGAACGCGGCCATGTCGCAGCTGAATGCTGCGCGCGCCGCGCTCGAGCGGCTGGGCGGGGCGCCGTCATGCACCGATGCGCGGCCTCGGTCAGCCCCGCCGGCGACGGCACGGGCGGAGCCCTTACGTCGGCGACCTCGACGCGCCGATGCGGTCGGAGCGGCTGGACGCCAATGGACCGGCCGAGTCCGACGGTGGGCGATCGGCCGGAGGTCCGGGCAGTGGAGTGTGACCGTCGCGGTTGTGCTCGCCGTTCACGCGATCGCTCAGTTCGACGCCGCGGTACTGGCGACGGCCGGTTCGCCAGAACTGCTCACGATGGCACTCGCGATGGCCGTTCAGGCCTCCGCCACTCCGCGCGGCCGTCCGTTCGCTCCCGCAAACGACGCCGGCGTGGCCTTGCGCCTCGTGGGCCGGCTCACCTGGACGGTGAGCCGGCTGGTCATTGGCGAGGCCTCAAGGTGTGCGGCAGGTCGGCGAGCGACCGCAGGTGACGGACGGTGCTGGTAAATCCACCCGCCTACGCGACAAGCCCTTTTCGCCGAGGGCACCCCGCTCGTAGGCCCGATGGAAGGCCGCCTGCCCGGCGACCAGCGCCTGCGTCGTCACCCCGCCGCCCTCGGCCAGCGGCCGCAGCTGCAACATCGTGAGCAGCCACAGGAAGTCGGGAAATGCGAACTTCCGGAAGGGGCGCAGCGTCGGTTCAACCGGCAGGTC
>JAJYJR010000784.1 GCA_021789355.1 Chloroflexota bacterium
CTGCGCGCCAACCTGCGCGGCCAGGAACTCGATCGCGGGGGCGAGACCGAGATCATCGAGCACCGGCGAGCGCAGGTCGGTCGCCACCCCACGCAGGTGGTCCGCCACGCCCCTCAGCGCGGAGATCTCCGACTGAGCGTCCGGTACCGTGTCGAGCCGGCGGATCACGCCCGCGATCTCCTGGAGTGGCACGTCGTGGAGGTCGCGTGCGAGGCGACCGCGCTCGGCCTCCGCTGCCTCCACCGTGAGCCGGTCGCGCAGCTCGGCGACGAACAGGCGGTCGAGGGCACCCGCGGCCGCGCGCCGCCAGCGGGGGTAGACCAGCCCGCCCGCGACCAGCACGACGATGGTGACGAGCGGGGGCGCCTCCACGATCAACTGCAGCACGGCCACCGCCCCGAGCGCGACAGCCAGCGCAAGAGCGTCGAGCGCGCGCAGGCCACCGACGGAACGGATCCAGTTCCTCACGGCCGCCACGTCGACCTGGAGGGCAAGCACGCATGCGCAGCCGGCGAGGACGGCAGCCAGGCGGAGGTCCTCGATCGAGTCGTAGAGCGCCGGCGCCGCAAGCCAGGCGTAGAGCCAGGCAAAGACCAGCGCGAGGACGAGCACGAGGACCACGAGTCGGGCGCTGACGGGGCGAAGGCCCCAGCTGGCGCTCCAGCTCGCGGGTACCACAAGCGCCAGCAGGCGGGCGGGTATCTCGATCGCAGGCGGCGAGGCGATCGTCAGGGGCACGGAGGCCGCGACGATCCCGAACGTCGCCAGCGCCGCGGCGCGCCGGGGTCGCCAGGGGAACGCGGCGACCGCAAGCGCTGCCAGCGCGAGCGCGATCAGGGCCGCAGGCAGCGCGTCCCGCAGGTGAGCGGTGGCCCCGCCGAGCGTCGCGCCGATCCGCACACCGTCGGCCTGCGTCACGATCCCTCCCCCGCCAGGGTTGTCGCTCGACGACAGCGCCACGACGGTCTGGCCGGCGCGAACCCCCTCCTGCCAGGCGAATGATCCGGGTTGGACGTACAGCACAACCCCTCCCGGAAGCTCCGAGATCACCCCGAGATCGGGAGTGCCCCACAGCGCCGTGGCCGCGCCCAGGGCCGCCATCGCCAGGCCGACGACGAGGAACCCGAGCGACGCGATCGGATCGATGCTGCCCCGCCCGCGCCCGGAGCGGAAGTAGGGATATCCCCACTCCCGGCGTAGGGTTCTCCCCACTTGTCCTGACCCTCCGCCGTCTCTAGTTTCGGGTCGCGTCCCACCGCATGAGGCCCCCTGACGGGACCGGGAGGGACGGATGAGACGCACCCACCGATGGCGCAGTATGGCCCTGGCGGCCTGTCTCGTGGCGCTCCTCGCGCCGCCCGGCGCGGCGCTGGCCCACGACCCGGGCGCGACGGGTCCGCCCGGCCCGGTGGTCGCCGACCTCGCGGGCCACCCCCTCGCGGTCGCGCAGATCCCCGCCTGGTACTGCCACGATCTCGACTACCCGCGCATCCACTGCTTCACGAGTCTGCCGGCCGTCGAGCACGCCGTGGCCAGCCGGTCCACCGCCGGGGCGATTGGTCCCTCGGCCACCGCGACGGCCTACGTCGAGGTGTTCACCGACGCGAACTGGCAGGGCGCAGCGCTGATGATCTCGGCGCCCTATCCCTATCTCCGCACGATCAACTGGAACGACAAGATCAGCTCGTTCAAGGCCCTGAACGGCCTCGCAGGTCACTTCGCGACCGACATCTACGACAGCGGCCGCCTCGACTCCTTCTGCTGCAACCAGCAAGTGCTCTACGTCGGCGACACCTGGAACGACACGTTCAGCTCGGTGTATCCGGGGTGAATGAGGTGGCAGCACGCACCGCGACGCTGATAGGCGCGATTGCCATGGTCACCCCACGACCACCGAACGCGCCGTTCGACGCGCACGACTCATGCGCGATCTCGACGTCATCCTGCGCTCGCGCGGCCAGGCGGCCAACACCCATCTCGGTGAAACGGAAGGGAGGTGTCGGAGCGAAGAACAGGTGGCGGCCACTCGTTCTCAGAAGGGAGGCATTCGTGCGACGAGCAATTGTCAAGAGTTGTGGATGAGCCGCCGGATCAGGCGGCGGAGTCTTCGGTGATCGCAGACTCTTCCTGGGACGGCGGCGCGCTCCTTTCCTGTAGGTGACCATCGATGAACCGGGCGCCCGCCCGGACGAGCGGGGCGAGCCAGGGCGCGTCGACCTTCCACATCAGACTTGCGATCACGCTGTCAGCGGTGCTGCTCGGCACGCTGCCCGCGGCGCCGATGCTCGCCGACCAGGTGGATCTCCGAGGTGTGGCTGCCGAGGTTGAGCTGGCAGCCCTGGCTCAGCGGCAGCTGAACCGGAGCCGGTCCCGGGATACGTGGAGCTCTCGGGCGGCCAGCGCGGCCGACAGCCGCGCGGCCGTCCAGGCTTGGCCCGCGCGCAGAGCACTGGCTCCAATGAAGGCATGCTGGGCAGGGATGCCAGGGGAGGAAGATGTTTCGTCTACTAGCCTCGCAGGTGATGCGGCCGACGGTGCCTGCCATGTTCGTGGCAGTACTCGCTGCTATTCTTGGTGCAGCACCGGTGGCGGCATACAATGGTGGGGCAGCCGCGGCTTGGGCTGACAGTCACGCTACTTCTTACAACTGCAACCAGTACCCCTGTGACAGCCTCGACTGCCAGAACTTCGTGTCTTTGGCCATGAATATCGGCGGAGGATATCCGCAAGTTATCGGCACCGGAATTCAGTCTGACGACCATCTCTGGTTTAACACCAAGAACGGGCTGGGTCTATGGGTGCAGAGTTGGTCGTGGGCCAACGTGATGGATCAGTACAACTTCCAGGTAACGTACCACAAGCCGGGTGGCACAGTGTTCGGGACAGCCCCAGGGACGGCATTGTACTCAGGCGACGGCTTGGCGCCCGGCGATGAGCTCTTTTTCGACTGGGACTCGAATGGCACGCTGGACCACACAGGCATCCAGACGACAGATGGGATCGATCCGCAGTTGAACAAGTACGGGGATCTGTTGGACGAGCATACATCGGAGCGAGCACGTGTCTGGTGGAGCCTCTATCCGTACAATTCCCAGCGCAACACAACGAGGATCACCGAAGTCCACATCTCTCCCTCTAACTAAGGCGGGTCCATGATGGTGTCGATGTTGCGCGCTTCCAGACGTGCCGCATATCTCATCCTCGCATTTAG
>JAJYJR010000785.1 GCA_021789355.1 Chloroflexota bacterium
TGATCACGCCGAAGACGATCCGCGAGATGATCGACATCATCAACGAGGACGTCCGGCTGCAAGGTGAGAACCAGGCGCCGGAGCTGGAGCGCGCACGGCGCCCATACCACGAGTATAACCGTGGCCCGGCGCGCGGCAGGGAAGGCGGAACCCCGGTGGTCCGGCTCGCTCGTTAGGGCTCAGGCGTCGGCCGCCCGGCGCAGGCGATCGAACTCGCGCCTGAGACGCTTGCTGGGCCGGCCCTCCCCATGTTCGACCCTGATCTCCGGGCCTGGCTTCTCCACGATCGGCGGGCTGTGGTCCACATAACAGGTCGCGGCGACGGGGGCCCCGACCCGCGACTCGATCGGCCGCAAGACCTCGACGATGCGCTCGCGGTCGGCGATGAGGGCCTCGACCCGATCACCCGCGCGAACCCTCGACGACGGCTTCGCCGCCACCCCGTTCACCAGGACGTGGCCGCCCTCGCACAGCCGGGTCGCGAGCGGGCGGGTCTTGACGAGGCGCACCGCGCACAGCCAGCGATCGACGCGGGTCTCGTCGGCAGCGCCGGTCTCTGTCATGAGTCAAGGATCGCACGGGCTGAGAAGGCGTCGCGGCGCCCCCCGCACCCGGCGCGGCTCGCTGATGGTGGACCAAGCCTCTCGACCGGCAGCAAGAAGGGGCCTATCGCGTTGATCCGGCGTCCTCGGGTCTCTGGTCTGGCCTGGGTGAGAGGGCTGGCCTAACGTTCAGTGCTTCGCCGCGCGCCCATATCAGCTGGGCTCGGCGATAGGGTCGCTTTAGTCGGGGCGACAGGAGTCGCACGACCGCGACCGACCTGAATGTCCCGTGCCCTTGGCGCCTGCGTGGCCACCGGCGGCTCCGTAGAGGACGCCTCCCGGCGCGCGGGTGGTCGTCCGAACACCGTGAAGACCAGCGCGCGCGGACGGGATCGCTTGACACCCGGTCGGTCTGTGTCGCAGACTAGTCTGCACCAGATCAGGCGCACGCACCAGAGAGGGCCGGGGCCAGAGACATGAACAACGAGAACGAGGTCGAACGGAGGGCCCGCCGCTACTGGTACGAGGACGGGTTCGCCGAGCTCGGGCTGGGCGTACTCTTCGGGGCCTTGGGCCTCGTGTTTGCGCTGGAAACTTCGGCCAGCGCCGGGGCCGTCAGGGTCGCCGCGGTCGCGGCCCTGACGCTCCTCGTGGTCGGCGGAACACTGGCGGTGCGTCGCGCGATCAAGACGAGCAAGGAACGCCTCACCTACCCGCGGACCGGCTACGTCGCCTACCGCCGCACCTCCTCGAGTAGCCGCGCCATCCTGGCTGTGCTCGTGATCGTCGGCGGCACAGGGATCGCCCTCGGGGCTTCGGCCGCGACTCCGGGCCGGGTCCTGGCGCTGCAGAGCCTCACGCTGGCTGCCGTGTTGCTCGTGCCCGCCTACCGGTTCGGCCTCAGGCGCTTCTACGTCCTCGCGGCGGTGGCAGGAATCGCGGGCTGCGCGACCGTGGTTCTCGGAGCCGGCGAGATCAGCGGCAGCGCACTCGTGTTCGCGGCCACCGGAATCGCGACCTTGCTTTCGGGCGCCTGGACGCTGCGCTCGTACCTCGGGCAATTCGGCCGGGCGGACGAACGCGAGGACTACCATTGACCACCGCCAGCCAGACCGGCGTCAGTCGCGCCGCGGCGATCGCGTCGCTTGATCGGCTGATCCACGAGCCGGCCCGGCTCATGATCGTGACCGTCCTCGCGACGGTGGCGGAGGCCGACTTTGTCTACCTGGTCCGCGAGACCGGCCTGACCAAGGGCAATCTCGGCGCGCATCTCGTCCGGCTCGAGGCCGCCGGCTATGTCGAGATCGAGAAGACGTTTCACGGCAAGGTGCCCCGGACAGTGTGCCGCATGACCGACGCTGGCCTCGCCGCCTACCGGACATATCGCGACGCACTTCGGCGGACGGCGGACGAGCTCCCCGACGTTCGGGCGAGCTCCGGGGACGGGTTGCTGAACGATGCGTGAGACCGATTTCGCGATCCGGACCGCGGGCCTGAGCCGCGACTTCGGGTCGCTGCGGGCGGTGGATGGCGTCTCGCTCGAGGTCCCAGTTGGTGCCATCTTCGGCTTCCTGGGGCCGAATGGATCGGGCAAGACGACGACGATTCGGCTCCTGCTCGGCCTGCTCGAACCCACCCGCGGCACGGCCACCGTCCTCGGGCACGACACCCGAACCGACGGCGCCGCCGTCCGAGAACGCTGCGGCGCTCTGCTCGAACATTCGGGCCTCTACGAGCGCCTGAGCGCCCGCGACAACCTCGACTTCTACGCCCGGGTCTGGCATCTGCCCGGGCCCGAACGGGAGCGGCGTGTTCACGAGCTGCTCGACGGTCTGGGCCTGTGGGAGCGCCGCCACGAGATCGTCGGGACATGGAGCCGAGGCGTGAAGCAGAAACTCGCCGTGGCCAGGACGCTCCTCCACCGCCCGTCGCTCGTGTTCCTCGACGAGCCGACGGCCGGCCTGGATCCGATCGCGGCCGCAGCGCTGCGCGACGACCTCACCGGCCTCGCCAAGCGGGAGGACGTGACGGTCTTTCTGACAACGCACAACCTGGCCGAGGCCGAGAAGCTGTGCGATCAGCTCGCCGTGATCCGGAGCGGGCGCCTCGTCGCGATCGGCCGCCCGGACGAGCTCCGGGGCCAGGCCCGGCGCGATCGGATGGAGATCACGGGCGCCGGCCTCGACGATCGTGTCGTCGCCCTCCTGACGGCGGATCCGTCGGTCGAATCGGCATCGTTGGCCGACGGTCGGCTGACGTTGCGCATCAGGGACGGCGGCAGCACGGCCCCGTTGGTCTCCACGCTTGTCCGCGAGGGCGTGGCCATCGACGAGGTCCGGAAGGGCGGCGCGGATCTCGAGGAGGCGTTCCTCGCCCTGATGGGAGCTGACGCATGATCGAGGACGCGCTCACGATCGCCCAAAAGGACCTGCGCGAGACGCTCCTCCAGTCCGGGACCCTGCGCCGCTCGTTGCGGGGCTTGCTCTTCTCCGTGGTCGTGTTCGGCGTCGTCCTGCCGCTCCAGATCGGCCCGGACCTGGTGCGCCAGCCGGCGGCGATCTTGCCGTTCGTCTGGGTTCCGCTCCTGCTCGCGAGCAACATGATCGCCGATGGGATCGCCGGCGAGCGCGAGCGCCACACCCTCGAAACGCTCCTGGCCAGCC
>JAJYJR010000786.1 GCA_021789355.1 Chloroflexota bacterium
GCCCGGCTCGATCAGGATGTACCGCCTCGCCCACTCGGGGTACACGGTGCCCGCCGCGGCCAGCTCGTTGCCCGTCACCTCGTCCGCCAGCGCGTTTCGCACGAGCGCCGTGACCTGGTACGAGCCGCCGTCGGGCAACGAGGTGCTGAGCTGCAGATCGTCGACCGGGCCCCCGGCCGCGGCCGTCTGCAGCTGGACCGGCAGCGAGACCTTGTACGGGGTCTGTGGGGAGAGCACGGTGGGATCGGCCACGTCGACCGGCGCGACCGTGACGGTCACCTCCTGGTACTGCTTGCCCGGCAGCACCTGGTCGCTGCTGGCCGCGAGGACCGGCTGGCCGGCGGCGATCGGGCCAGCGGTGGAGGGGTTGCTCTGCTTCCAGGTGTGCCCGTCGAAGTCGTCGTAGGTGGCGCCCTGCCAGTAGTACCCCTGGCCGGTGCTGGTCCGGACCTCGTATGCGAGGGCCGGGGAGGATTGCCAGAAGCCCTGGATCGTCTGCGACGCCGTGAAGAGCCCCGAGGGACCGCGGATGGGCGCCACGATGCCGCTCGCGAACCGGTCGAAGTTCGTCGCCCACGAGTAGAACTGGTCCGCGCTGCTCGTCCAGTAGGGCCGCAGCGGGTCAGAGCTGGCCGCCGAGGTCAGCACGATCGCCCCGAGGAGGGCGACCACGGTGAAGGTCGCCCCGTTGCGCAGGTACAGCGAGAAGGCGGTGCTCTCGTCGCCCAGGCGGGTGTGGCCCCAGAGGAGGCGCTGCTCGGCCAGGCTGAGGCGGACGAGCAGGAAGAGCGCGGCGGCCGCGAAGACGATCAGGTACGGGTACTGGTGCTGCAGAGTCAGCGACATGCTGGCGAGCAGCAGCAGCCCGAGGAACAGCACCGCGCTCATCGGCCGGTGATGCCGGAACACGGCGAATGCCGCGAACTGCCCGCTCGCCCAGCCCACGGAGGCCACCACCAGGAGGAAGGCCGAGGTCTGGTCGGAGCGCACCTGCCGGATGAAGACGTCGCGCAGGAAGAACTGGATGGACGCGACCAGGTTCGCCAGCCGGAACGGATCGTGCGCCGGGAGGGAGACCCCGGCAACCGGCGGGAGGATGCCGGCCACAGCGTAGATGGCGAACGCCGACCCGAGGACGGCCCCAGCCACGTGGACCAGGAGCGGGTGCCAGCGCAGCTTCGCCCCGACCAGGCCCCACGCGGCGCCGAGCACAAGCGCCCACGGCAGGAACTCCGTCTCGCTCGCGCCTGTCCCGGGGACCCGGCCCGCCCACTGCGCGCCGTCGACCGCGTAGCCCAGGACCAGCAGCATCACCAGCAGCGCGAGGACGCTCAGCCAGCCCTCGGCAGGCCGCCTCGGCACCGAGTGCTCCGGGTCCCGCCTGCCGGCCATCATGCGGGCCTCCGGACCGACGCCAGCCCGGGCGCGACGAGCAGCTCTCCCAGGCGCGTCCGCGGGACGATCTCATGGACCTGGAGGTCGTACTCCGCCAGGGCGTGGCGCACCGAGCGGACGCCCCGCAGTCGCTCCGCCTGCGCGCCGTCATCCTCGCGCCGGGCGCCCGGGCGGGCGTCGACGGCGGCGTACGCGGCGGGATCCAGGTGGCAGACCGCCACGCCCACCCCGCGCGGACGGAGTGAGGACAGGGGGCGGATCCAGGTCGGGTCGAGCGACGGCGTGATCACCAGCGCGGTCATCCCGCGCCGCAGCCGGCCGAGGCCGTGCAGGAGGATCTCCACGAGCGGCACCGTGGCGTTTGCCTGCGCCGCGGCGAGCAGCTGCATGAGCTTCTGGTGCTGCCTCGCGCCCCGGTCCGCAGGCAGCACCGGCAGCTGGCGACCCGCCGACGTGAGCCCCACGGCGCGGTTCTCCGAGAGCGCCTTGGCGCCAATGGCGGCCGCGACGCGCACCGCCGCCTCGAGCGTCGACTCGTCGCCCTGTCCCGTCTGCCAGGTGGGGTCGAGGTCCAGGAAGATCCAGACGTCGGCCGCCTGCTCGAGGTCGAACTCGCGGACGTAGAGCTCCTGCTGGCGGGCCGTGGTCGGCCAGTGGATCCGGTTGTAGGCGTCGCCCGGCACGTAGGGTCGGACCGACGTGACGAGCGGCGTGGACTGGAACGTCCGTTCGCGGCTGGCGTGCGTGCCCTCGAGCGACGTTGCGGGCACCCGCCAGAACGGGAGTGGCTCCACGCGGGGGTACACCACCAGCGTGGCGCCCCTGCCCACGCCCGCGGACGCCTCGAACAGCCCGAACGGGTCGCTCGTCCGGATCTGCAGCGGGTCGATGCGGAAGTGCCCGCGCCGCGTCAGCGGCACGCGGGTGAGCCAGGAGCGCTCCCCGCGCGGCGGTAGCGCGAGCGCGCGGCCGGGGAGCGGCACCGGGAGCGTAGAGGCGTGCTCGATCTCCAGCCATGGCTTGGGCAGGTAGCTCACGTTGCGCAGCGTGTAGGTCACGCGGAGCTGCCCGCCGACCGAACCGTGGAGCTGGCCCAGCACGTATCCCGCCTCCAGGTCGGCGAGCCCCAGTCTCGTCACCACGTACGCGCCGCCGCCCACGAGCAGCAGCAGGTAGACCAGGAAGAACAGGAAGTCCGCCCCGGTGGAGAACGCGCCGACCACCAGGATGGCGCCGAGGAGCAGGAGCTGGAGTCGCGCGATCATGTCGCCGCCGTGCGCCGGTTACGCCGGCCGCACCCGGGGCCGCTCCGTCGCGCCGACCTCGACGGGCACCGTCTCGAGGAGCTCACGGATGACCTGCCGGCCATCGACGTCGCGGAGCGTCGCCGCCGTCTTGACGATGATCCGGTGGGCGAGCGCCGGCTCGGCGAGCATCTTCACGTCGTCCGGGATCGCGTAGTCGCGCCCATCGAGGGCGGCCATCGCCTGGGCCGCGCGATACAGCGCGAGCGAACCTCGCGGCGAGGCGCCCAGCTGGATGTCCGGGTGCGACCGGGTGGCCGTGGTCAGGCGGACGATGTAGTCGGCGACGACCGGGTCAACGTACATCTCCCGCACCGTCGCCTGCATCGCGAGGAGCTCCTCGACGCTGACCACCTCGCCGATCTCACCGAGCGGATGGACGCGCTTCTGCTGGTCCATCACGACGAGCTCCTCGGACGGCGAGGGGTAGCCGAGCCGGAGCCGGAGCATGAAGCGATCCAGCTGAGCCTCCGGCAGCGCGAAGGTGCCCTCGTACTCGATCGGGT
>JAJYJR010000001.1 GCA_021789355.1 Chloroflexota bacterium
GAACCCCCCTCCCCCTCGTCGGGCTCGATCTCCCCGGCCCGCGCGATGGCCACCACGAGATCGGCCTGGCCGATGCGCGCGGCGCCGCGGGCGATCGCGTGGCCGGCGGCGTCGTCGACGGCCTGGGCGAGCGCGGCCGGGGTGGTCCGCAGGGCGTGCGCCGCGAGCGCCGCCGGATCGACGTCGGGCTCCAGCGGGCGGTCGCGCAGGAAGAGCTGCAGGAGCTCCCGCCGCTCCGCGGCCGAGGGCAGACCGAACCGGACGTGATAGCCGATCCGGCCCGCGCGCAGCAGCGCCGGGTCGAGCTCGTACGGAGGGCGGTTGCTCGACGCGACGAGGATCGGCCCCGCGGTGTCGCGCAGACCGTCGAGCGAGGCGAGCAGCGCCACGAGGGTGGCCCGCGTGCCCTCCGAGTGCAGCTCGGTGCTGCGGTTGAGCGCGATGAGATCGATCTCGTCGACATACAGGATGCAGCGGTCATGGGCCGCCGCGAGGTGGCCGAACAAGCCCCGCACGCGCGCGGCGGAGAGCTCGTCGGCGGCGAGTTCGTAGACGGGCAGGTCGCCGATCGCCCCCGCCAAGTATCGGGCCGTCAGCGTCTTGCCCACCCCCGGGTCGCCCCAGAGCAGGATGCCCCGCGGCGCCCTGGCGCCCATCGCGGCGGCGCGTGCCGGCTCGCGCAGCAGCCCGACCAGACTCTCGATCGCCTGCATCACGTGGCCGATGCCCACGATCTCCTCGCGCGCCACCGGACGCGCGAGGTGCAGGCGGTGCGCCTCCAGCCAGTCCACCTCGACCGCCTCGTCCATGCGCTCCTCCTCCTGCTCCTGCCTTCAGCGTGCCGACCCACGGCGATCGTCCCGGGGCCGGCGCAGCACCGCGCGCTCGCGCGGCCCGGTGCGATGCGCGGCGAGGATCGCCGCGGTCAGGACGAGCGCGCCGTCCGCCCGGCGGTGGCCGCGGTATCGGGTGGTGCGACCCCAGTGGCGGCGACCCGCGGCGTCGACGCGCGCGATGCGGTAGACGTAGGAGCCCCACTCGAGCCCGCCCGTGCCGTCGTTGGCGATGTCGAGCAGGTGGATGGCCCGGCGCTCGGCGAACCGCCCGTACGGGACGAGCTCGACCGTCACGCGCAGCACGGGCATCTCCGTCGCGCCACGGGCCGGGGGCTGCGCGCCGGCTCATGCATCGAGAACCGCCTCGGTGTCGGCCGGCGCGTGCTCGTCCTGCTCCTCTCGCTCGAGATCGGCCTCGAAGCGCGCCCCGACGCACCGAGCGTGGTCCCGCAGGCGTGTAGGAGCGGCACCGCGTCGCTGAAGAGGAGCAGTCCGCTCCCGACCTCCAGGCGCGCCAGGTGCACCGGTTCGATGTCGAGGGCTTGGGCGAGGGCGAGGCAGGAGAGCCCTGCCTCGCCGCGCGTCCGACGGATGAGCCTGCCGAGGACGACGTCCGGATCGACCGACATGGGCCAGGTCCTCCTGCCCCGTTACCCCGCTCGGGCGGGCCGTTCGGTCCGCCATCCCCGGCTGCCCGGGCATCGAAGCCGATCAGGCGGCCTGCGGTCTACCGCGGATGTCGCACCTGTCGCCGATGTCGCATCTGTGCGGTCGGCTCGAGCGGTCCCGTCGGCGTCACGGCCGGACGCGACGCTGCTCACCGCAAGGGCCGGTCCTCGACGGAGCCCCACGACGGGGCGATCCGGGGGCGCTGCGGGTTAGGTGCCATCGACGTGGGGTTCCCCGCCTGGGTCAGCATGCGTGCTCCTTCGGGGCCGTGATGCTCGGGTGGAGGGGGCAGGTCGGTAGTTCAAGAAGAGCCTGAACGCTGGCTGGGACTGCCCCCGCGCCGAGGTGATGTTCTCGTTCCGACGCGCGGCCGATTACACGAACATCGCCCAGCTCATCGGGCGAATGGTGCGGGCGCCGCTGGTCAGGCGAGTGACCGAGGACGAGCGGCTGAATGGCGTGGGTCTATATCTGCCCTAAAGGCAAGCCGCTCGGTCGGATATCTCCACCGCGGCCGCTATCGCCCCTGTCGCACACGGTTTCGCGTCCCGTCGTGGGCCATTTCACGCTCGAATCGACCACCCGCCCAGCGAATCAGATCTCCGTCCCCCACCAACGAGCCCGCGCGGTAGGTTGACATCCCAGCCGCGTCAGCGCAGATCGACCAGCATGAGATCGCCTGACTGGCTGACGGTGTCCGAGATCGCCGAGGAGCTCGGCGTGCATCCGGCGACCGTGCGTCGCTGGATCCGGGATCGACGCCTGCGCGCCCAGGCGATCACCCTGGGGCCGAGCCATACCACGTTCCGGATCCGGAGGGAGGACTACCGGACCTTCCGCAGCACGCTCGTGCGCGACACCCTCGAGGACGACTGGGAGCGGTAGCGCCGACAGGTGCCAGCCGGGGCTGCGGCGCGTGCGACCTAGGGTCGGGCGCCGCCCGACGGCCGGCTCGGTTCCCGCCAGCGCTCCCGCCGCGGCACCGGGCTCGCCGGTCGGCCGAGCGGCATGCCGGCGAGGTCGCGGCGTGCGGCAGCTAGTCGGGGTCGTCGTCCGAGTCGTCGGACGCGGGCGTCGAAGCCGGTGTCGCCCCCGGGTACCCCCAGCAGAGGCCCGGGTCCAACTCGAACGGGGGCCACTCGAGGTCGGGATCCTTGGCGATGGCGAGGGCGCGCGCGCAGATCTCGGGGTTCGGGCGGGTGCCATCCTCCAGGTAGTACCAGTCCTCCTCAAACTCCTCGTCATCGTCGTCGATGTAGTAGTCCTCGATCTCCCCGGTGTCCGTGTTGACGTACGCGGAGGCGCCGACCTTGAAGTAGATCTCCACGACGGGCATGCTGGTGCTCCTCGGCTGCCGGTCGCGTCCACCGCGCGACCATCTCTGGCAATAGACACAGATCGGGCGCCGCTCGTCCGAAGCGTGGGCGTTAGTGGGCCCGGCGAGCGGGCCGCGGCGTGGCTCGACGCCGGGACGGGGCTCGCACCGATGGCGGCTCGGGCACCGGAACCGCGAGATCGGCGAGCTCGAACAGGGCCTCCATGTCCTCGTCCTCGAGGGCCTGCCATGCGGGTGCGTTGTCGTCGTCGATCCCGACGATCGTCGCGCGGTGTGATTCACGAATAGGTTGTTGACGCTCGAGAGCCTCTCCAGACTCGGTGTGGGTAACCAACTCACATCGACGGGGAGGCTCTCGTGGGACATCGTAGGGCGAAGTTGACCGTGTTCGGCCGGCAATTGCTCGTCGATCGGATCGTGGTGGACCGGATGCCGGTCGCCCACGCGGCGGCGATGGCCGGCGTCAGTCGCACGACGGCCTGGAAGTGGGTCCGCCGGTACCGCGAGGCCGGGATCGCCGGGCTCGAGGATCACAGCTCGCGCCCGCATCGTTCGCCCCGCGCGCTCGGGCCGGAGCGAGTCGCGGCCATCCTCGCCGCCCGCCACGAGCTCGGCTACGGCCCGCACCGCCTCGCCCCCCTCGTGGGCATCCCGCGCTCGACGATCGGCACGGTCCTGGCCCGCCACGGCGTCTCGCGCCTGGCCGACCGCGACCGGCCCACGGGCATCCCCATCCGCTACGTCCGCGAGCGACCCGGCGAGCTCGTCCACGTCGACGTCAAGAAGCTCGGCCGCATCCCGGACGGGGGCGGCCACCGCTTCCGGGGTCGCGGCCACGGGACGCCCCGGGCGCGGGCCGGCTTCGACTACGTCCACCAGGCCGTCGACGACGCGAGCCGCGTGGCGTACGTCGAGGTCCACCCCGACGAGCGGGGTGTGACCTGCGCAGGCTTCCTGCGCGGGATGGGGGCGTTCTTCGCCGGCCGCGGCGTGCGCATCGAGCGGGTGATGACCGACAACGCCAAGAACTACGTCGCGTCCCGGGCCTTCCAAGCCGCGCTCGCCGAGCTCGGGGCCCGTCACAAGCGGACCCGCGCGTACCGTCCCCAGACGAACGGCAAGAGCGAGCGCTTCAACCGCACCCTGCTCGACGAGTGGGCCTACGTCCGCGAGTACGCCACCAATGCGAGCGCCTCGAAGCCCTGCCGGGCTTCGTCGAGCGCTACAACCATGACCGACCCCACACCGCGTTGAACGGGCTCCCCCCGATGGGGTTCCTCGTCAACAACGTGTCTGGGAATCACAGCTAGGCCCGAGTAGGTCTCCCCGTCGTCCAGAAACACGAAGTGCTGTCGACTCATCGCGTCGTCGTCCTCCGTCCGCTGTCCGTGGGTCGCCGGAGCACGTCACGGCCACCTTCCTCAGCCGTGCGCCGCCGGCCCTGGGTCGTCGCCTCAGCGGCGCGATGCGACATCCTCGGTGGCCAGTGGCCTTTGTCAAGGGCCTGACCTCTGACTGTCCGTCATAGGCGGAGGATGACTCGAACGGACGGGGGCCGACGAGCTGACTGGGCTCGGCTTGCAGGGTCATCGGTCGCAGCGGAGGAACCAGCGAGCGGGGCTCGCCGTCGAAAGAACGGCCGGAGGAAGATGGAGACCGGAGTGACCTCGTGAGGATGCGCAGCCAGATCATGAGCCTCGTGCTCGCCGCTGCCGTGCTCGGCGGGTGCGGGGACGCACTCGGTTCCCCGGCCCCTACGGCGAGTCCGTCGGGCCTCACCACCGGACCGATCGGGCCGCTCACCGCGACGCGTCCGGCGACATGGCACGTCGTGGCCGGTCCGCCCGCGGTCCCCGACCGGCCGGTGCCGCTCGCGTATCTCGCCAACGTCGGGCTCTCGGTGGGCACGTGCCCACGATCACGCCGGCCGGCGTGTTTGGGCCCTGCACCCCGCCGGTCCGCACACTTCCGGCCGGCGGGGCGCTCGTCACGATCGCGCCCGACATGGGCCTCGACGAACCGATCCCGCCCGAGGTCCGGACGATCTCGCCGCCGGAGGCGTGGTGCAGCGGGATCGGCGGCGAGGCCGAGGAGTGGTCGGCGGTGTCCGGGACGGTCATCACGGCGTGCCTGCGCGGCCCCGGGCTCGACGCCAGCGAGGCCCAGTTCCGCGCGCTCGTCGGCTCGATCCGCGGCGACCTGGTCTTTAACCGCTTCCAGCTTGCCCGCCCGGCTCCCTGACCAGAACGCGAGACGCAACCGCCCCGCATACCACCGCGCCAGCACCGCAGTGATCAGGGGAGACGGGCGATGGCGAGTTCTCCCGCGCGAATAAGGGACAGTTGTCGGGCGTGGCCTTCACTCATGCGAAGTCGCACCGAAGTGTCCGCGCACCGCACGCGCCAGTATCGAGATCGGACCGCGCATGCCCAACGGTGCGATCGGCCGGCACTTCGTCCGAGACCGACGCTGGCGGATCCGTGAGACGCCACAGTGGGTTGTGGCGGGTCAGCAGCCGGTCGCGTCGAGGGTGATGTCCTGCGCGTGCTCCGGTGCGCCGAAGACGGCCGCGGGATCGACGGCATCGCGGTAGACGACGACGTTGAAGCGCTCACGCCGGTCGAGGAACGCCACCGACGGCACGACGAGGCCCTGCAGCCCCGGGACCTGCGCGAGCAGGTGGCCGACCGCGGCCTGCCTGGCGGCGAGATCGAGGATCCAGTCGGCGAGCGGCGCGGCTCCCATCGCGGCGACGACGTCCGCGCCGCGCAGGTCGAGCACCCGCTCAAGCGCGACGGCCACGCGGAAGACGGCCCGCTCGAGCCGCTCCTCGCGACCCTCTGGCAGCTGCGTCCCGAAGCGCCGGCCGCACTCCGCCGTCACCACGCCGATGTCCGACGCGACGTGGTAGGCGCGCACGCCGCGCGCTCCAGCGGTTGTCATCGACCAGCCCCAGGTACGCGTCGTCGAGAACGGAACGGGTGGCTGCCCGGGGACGGTGACGCAGCAGCTGGCCGGACCAGGGGCCGACCAGGTCGGCGAGCATCCGCTACGCCCAGTGCCCTTCGAGCGCGTTGATCAGGACCTGCCGGACGGCGTCCGGGTCGCCGTGTGCCAGCGCCTCGCGCGGCGTGCGCATCCCGAGGCTGCGGCGCGGCGTCGCCATGAAGAACGGCACGTCCTCCCTGTACACCTCGCCCGCCGCGGTGCTCGGCCGTCATGGCAGCTCGAGGAGGCGCAGGGTGATCACGATCGGCATCGACCCGCACAAGACCAGCCACACCGCCGTCGCGCTCGATGGGGACGGCCGCTGGCTCGCGGAGGTCAGGCTCCTTGCGAACCGGGCCACCACGCCACGGCTTCTCGCTTGGGCCGGCCGGTGGCCGGAGAGGACTTGGGCGATCGAAGGAGCATCGGGCCTCGGGCACCTCCTCGCCCAGCAGATCGTGGCTGTCGGCGAGACGGTCCTCGACGTGCCGGCGACGCTGGCTGCCCGACCCGCCGGCGGTTCCACTCGACTGGCGAGTGGTCGGCGGCATCAATGGAGACCGGCAGCCGGGCCTGCCTGCGCTCGTGTATTCCCCACGGCGCCATTCCATCGGCACTCCTGCAGAGGGCTACAGATCTCTGCCGGTCCCTCCCTCCAGGTTGCCACCGTCGCCCGCCATCGTCCGCGGAGTTGCTGGGCTACGTCGCGGATGGCATCCGGCGGCGCGGCGCGTGGGCATGCGTATCGCCGGAGATCGTCCTCTCGAGGGCGCCGATGCCGGACCGGACGAGTGCGCGGGTGAGATCGTCCGCGGAGTCGGCATCACCCCGGCGAATGGCTTCCGCGATCGCTTCGTGTTGCCCACACGACTCGCCCATCCGAGCGGGATTGGAAACGTTGGCGTACCGCAAGCGTCGGATCCGACCATCCATCGTTTCGAACAGTTCGCCCAGCACCTCGCTTCGCGCCATCCTGACCATCTGCTGGCGCCACTGCTCCACAACGTCCACGTACGTACCGACGTCGCCCCGCTCTACGATGGGTCGAAGACTCGCGGTCAGGCGGCTGAACGCTTCTCGTTCTTCGGGCCGCGCCCGCTCCGCAGCCCACCGTGCCATCAACGGCTCGAAGACTTCCTTGATGCGGTAGACGTCGAGCGCTTCCTGCGCGCTGATCTCGCGCACATAGATGCCCGAGCGAGGGAAGACCTCGACGAGACCGCGGCGCTGAAGTCGCTCGAGGGCCTCGCGGACGGGCGTTCGGCTCATGCCGAACTCGGCCGCCAGCTTGTCCATCCTGATGCGACTTCCCGGACTCAACACGCCGGAGTCGATCATGTCCTCGATCTGGGTTGCTGCGACCTCGGTCGCCGACATGTAGCCGAGCGCGCGCATCTCTACCTAGCTAGCCTAAAATCTGATACTTGACATATCAGTTACCGTACCCCGCAGAGGCTACTCCACCAACGATAGCGCTTCGCCATCACACTTGGCCCGCCGCCGTCCCGCTGGCGGGCCAGGAATAGCATCAGCCAACGCGTCTAGGTGGAAGGGTCCAGACCAGCTGGCGGCGGCTCCCGCCAGCACCGCGAGTCAACAGGCGGCGTCCCCTGCTCGGATGGGCAGACCTCGATAGAGGAGGCGGCAATGGTCTACGCGGTCCCTCGTTCCTCGTCCTCTCCACGCCACCGCTTGCGACCGGCCGCCGCGCTGCTTGCCGCCGCCGCCTTGGTCGTGTCGGCATGCTCGGGTACGACGTCCAGCACGACCGCCCCTGGCGTCGGCGCCGCGGGTACCTCGGCTGCCGCGGCGTCCGGCTCGTCGGCGCCGATCCTGGCCACGCTCACCGGCGCCGAGCGCACGCGCGTCGCGGGCCTCATCAGCAAGGCTCAGTCGGAGGGCTCACTGGCCTGGATCGATTCAATTCCGGTCGCGTCGACCGCGCAGGCGATGTTCGCGGCATTCCAGCAGGAATACGGACTTCCGAACCTCAAGCTCAACTACCAACGCCTGAGCACGTCGAAGATCGCGTCGCTCCTCGAGCAGGAAGTGACGGCGGGGAAGATCACAACCGACATTGCCGGCGCCGCCTTTCCCAAGATGTGGTCGCAGCTCAAGGCGTCCAATGCGCTCCTGCAGTACACGTCACCGGAGGCCTCGAACTACACCGCGTCCGCGGAGTACCTCGACGACAACCCCGGGTACTGGATCTCCTCGGATGCGTTCGGCCAAGTGCCGATCGCGAACACGAAGCAGTTCCCGACGCCCATCACGTCCTGGCAGGACCTCCTGTCTCCCTCGCTCAAGGGGAAGGTCTTCATGATCAACCCTGACGCGAGTTCCTCCATGCTCTACACCTACATCGCCCTCCGGCAGGTGCTGCCGCTCTCGTACTTCCAGCAACTCGCCGGGCAGGTAGGGGGCTTTTCGACGGGCAGCTCGGTGGCGGACGTTCAGGCGGTCACGAACGGGCAGGACACCGTGACGATCACGGTGGACTTCCGGCCGATCCAGTTCGCCAACACCGGCGTTCCCATGAAGAGCTACTACCCGAAAGAGGGCGTGCTGATGCTGGGCCAGTCATACGGCATCATGGCGAACGGGCCTGACCAAGCGGCGGCGGAACTCTTCGAGGACTTCCTCCTGAGCACGCAGGGACAGCAGATCTACGTCAACAAGGAAGGTGTCACCCCCGCCCGGTCCGGCGTCACCATGTCGCCCGCGCTCCTCCAGTACTCCCCGAAGTCCGTCAACGACGTCACCCTCCTGAAGTTCGACTGGAACACGCCGCAGGCGACGCTGGACCAGTATAAGAACGAGTTCAACCAGGTGTTCCACCGGTAACGGTCGACACCGCGGCCTCGTCATCGGCGTACGAGCGGATCGGAGATGGCGTCTGACGGTCGGACCGTGGGGCGGATCGAGGGCCCGGGGCACCGCTCTCCCGTCCACAACCCCCTTGCGCGCTTGACTCTGAACGCGAGGACGGATCGGGCCGCATTTGCGGCGGTCGCGCTCGCAGTCGCGACGGCGATCGTCGCGCCTGTCGCAGAGATCGTCCTGCGCAGCTTCGAGAAGCAAACGGGCCTGTTCACCAGCACCGCATCGCTCGCCAACTACGAACGTCTGCTTTCGCCGGACATGGTGAGTTCGGGATCGGCCACGTTCATCATCGCGGCGGGCAGCGCGCTGCTCGCCACGGTCCTCGGCACGATCCTCGCCCTGGTCGTCGCCCGAACCGACGTCCCCGGCTGGAAATGGCTTGAACTGCTCGCCTACGTCCCGTTCTTCTGGACCCCGATGATCTCCGGCATTGCCTGGGCGTACCTCGCGGCTCCCGACACCGGCATCCTCAACCACTTGGCCGTCGCGACCGGCGTGTTCAGGGAGGGACCGTTCAACGCGTACACGTTGCCGGCGATCATCTTCGTGCTTGGCCTGTCCTGGGTGCCGATCGTCATGTTGCTCACGATCGGCACCCTCCGGCAGGCGGATCCGGCGCTCGAACATGCCTCCCGCGCATGCGGCGCCGGTCCCTTCCGCACGTTCTGGCGAGTGACCCTGCCGTTGGCCATTCCTGCGGTCAGCTCCGCCGCCGTACTCGTTTTCGTTCTCAGCGTCGACGAGTTCGGCGTCCCGATAATCCTCGGTTACCCCTACGGCACGCAGACATTGTCGACGCGTCTATACGACACCGTGCTGCAGTCGTTTCCGCCCAACTACAACCTCGCGGCCGCGATCGGCACCGTCATGGTTGCCGTCGCCCTCGTCGCCTTCTACCTTCAGCATCGGCTCGTGCGGGGTCGTTCGTTCGTGACCGTGAGCGGTCGGAACGCCGGCGCCCAGCGCATCCGGCTCGGCGGCTGGCGGTGGCTCGCGTTCGCGCTCGCCGTCGCGTACGTCGCGCTTGCCGTGGTGCTGCCGCTCTGCGCGCTCGCGATCGCCGCGATCTCGGCGCGATGGACGGGCACGATCGATCTGCGCTACTTCACGACCGAGAATTTCCGCCTGCTGTTCACCGCCGATCCGCTCGCACAGACGGCGCTCGTCAACAGCATGTTCCTCGCGCCGGTGGCCGCGACGGTCGGCATCGCGCTCGCTCTGGCGGCGGCGTACGGAACCCAACGGCTCAGGTTCCGCGGCGCGCGGCTCGTCGACCTCTTGCTTGGTATTCCCATAGCGGTTCCGGGCATGGCCCTCGCCGTGGGCATCCTCGACCTCCTCATCCGCACCCCGGCGTACGCGACGCTGGCGATCATCGGGCTCGCGTACGTCGTCAGGTATTTCCCGTACGGACACCAGACCGTCGTCTCCGCCTTCGGCGGGTTGCACCCGGAACTGGAGGAGGCGGCGCAGGTTTCCGGCGGCGGACGGGTTCGTACCCTGCGTGCAGTCCTGTTGCCGCTCGTGCGACCGTCACTGCTCAGCGGCTGGCTGCTCCTGTGCATCATGTTTCTACGGGAAGTCTCGATGTCCAACATTCTGTGGAACAACGGGACGCAGGTCCTGTCGGTGGCGCTCCTCGATGCGGTCGAATTCCAGCCGGCCGGCGTTGCTGCCGCGTTCACCCTCGTGCAGGTGGCCGTCATTCTCGTGCCCATGCTCCTGATTCTTCGAATCGGCGGGCGAGACGCGCTGTATGCGTCATCTTCACGGTAGGGGCCCTTTGGATACCAAGGTGTCCGCAACGGAGAGCGTACCTGTGAACGACGGTCCATATCTGTCGGTGCAGGGCCTGAGACGGACGTACGACACGCACGGCGTGCATGGCATTTCGTTCAGCGCGCCCGAAGGTCAGCTGGTGACGCTGCTCGGCCCATCCGGGTGCGGAAAGACGACGACGTTGCGGTGCCTCGCCGGCATCGAGACGCCGGACGACGGGGAGATCAGCTTCGGCGGACGGACCGTCTTCTCTGCCGCGAGGCGGATCCAGGTGCCACCCGAGCGGCGCGACGTCGGCATGGTGTTCCAGTCATACGCGTTGTGGCCGCACATGACCGTGCGCGAGAACGTGGCATTCCCGCTGTTGGCGCGGCATTACCCGAAGGCCGAGGTCGCGACTCGGGTGCGCGACCTGCTGAGTCTGGTCGGGCTGGCGGACTACGCCGATCGTCCCGCCACCCAGTTGAGCGGCGGACAGCAGCAGCGTGTGTCACTGGCGCGGGCGCTCGTCTACGAACCCCGGTTGCTGCTGTTTGACGAACCCCTCAGCAATCTTGACGCGCAGCTGCGTGAATCGATGCGACGGGACATCCGGCAGCTGCAGCAGAAGCTGGGAATCACCGCCGTGTACGTCACGCACGACCGCGCCGAGGCGCTCGCGATCTCGGATACCACGGTCGTGATGGCTGAGGGACGGATTCTGCAGGCCGGCCACCCGAACGAGTTGTTCCGGTGGCCCGCGTCGCGCTTCGTCGCGTCGCTGCTCGGGGACGCGGACTTCCTGCCCGGCACGATCGTCGACTGGTCCGCCAGTGGGTCACCACGCGAGGTGACGGTGGAGCTTCGCCTTTCGCACGGCACGGCGCACATCCGCGCCCGAATGGCCGACGGGCTCGACGTCCGACGGGGCATGGCCGTCACGGTCTGTCTCCGCCCTGCCCGCGTGCGCATCGTGAAACCCGCGGCGGAGCGCTCTTCCTCGCTCGGGATGACGGGAACCGTAACCGACGTCGCGACGACCGGGACGGCCTTCGAGTACGGAGTCGACGTCGGGGGGGCGATGGTCCGAGTGGTGAGCCTCGACGAGCTCGGGGTCGCCCCTGGCGAGCGCGTCGCGGTGCTCCCGGACGAGGCGCACACGCACTGCCTGGTCGACTAGAGACAGACGAGCGAGGAGCGGACGATGACGGAGCTTGGGCCGACGGTCGTGCAATCGGCGATCACGTACGGACCGATGCAGGTCGACTGGGAGCCTCGCGTCGACTTCGAGCGTCTTCGCCGCGAGCGGTTGGCGAAGACGCGCGCCGCGATGGAGGCGGCGGGCGTTGAGCACCTGCTCCTGCTTCGTCTGGAGAACGCCCGCTATGCCACCGGCGTCAAGCGGCTCCACTGGCCGACCCTGCACGTGGGCGGCGGCCCCGTCGTCTGGCTCGAGTCCCAAGGTGATCCGACGATCTGGATCATCGACCCCGAGTTCGCACACCGATCACTGCCTGTGATTCCGCAGCAGTGTTTTCGCTCGCCCCACGCGATCGATCTTCCCGAGGACGCGGAGCGGTTCGCGACGGAGCTTCGCGATTCGGTCGCGGGAGCACTCGACGGATCGAGAATCGCCGCCGATCTCTGGCCGCCCGCCCTGCTCGACGCGATGCACAAAACGTTTCCGCGGACCGAACTCGTCGATGGACAGCAGGTGATGTTGAGCGCGAGATCGATCAAGACCCGCGACGAGATCGCCTGCATGATGATGGCGTATTCGATGTCCGAAGCGTCCATGCAGGCGGCGGCGAACGCCCTGACGCCGGGCATCCGCGAATGCGAACTGGTCGGCATCGCGCTGAAGCGCATGGCGGATTTCGGGTCCGAGACCGCGCAATGCTCGGTCGTCGTGAACTCGGGTCCCGGCAGCTATCCGTACCGTCGCTTCCACACTGATCGGATCATCCAGCACGGCGAGTTCGTCAACATGGACTTCGGCGCCTGTTTCAATGGCTACTTCGGAGACTTCTGCCGCCCCTACGTGTGCGGTGGGAGATCGTCTCCCGAGCAGCGCGACATCTTCAATCGAGCGCTCGACATGCAGCTCGATGCCCTCAATATGCTCGGCCCAGGGAAGACCCCGGCCGAGATCTGCCAGCGGCTCGGGCGCCGGACGATCGGGCACGGCCTCGGGATCTCCGCGTTCGAGCCGCCGCACCTGCGGGCCGTCGACACGTTCGAGCTGCGCCCCGGGATGACCTTCTCGGTGATCTCGACCCCCGTTGGGAAGGAAGGAGTCGGGGGCGTCCATATCGAGGACGAGGTGGTCATCACGGAGACGGGCATTCTGCTGTATTCGACCTACCCTCGAACCCTGGGCGCGTAAGGGATGCGGGCCAAGTGGGCGCTGGTCGGCCTCGGCCGCCACGCGGAGCAGTACGTCGCCCCGGCGATCCGGGCTTCTGCGCTCGGCGAGCTCGTGGCCGTGTGCAGCAGTGATGGGCGTCGAGCGCAGGAATTCGCCGCGAACGCGGGCGGCGCACGTGTGTATGCCTCCCTTGACGAGCTGCTGCGGGACCAGGACGCCGAGTTCGTCTACCTGTGCTCCGCGAACTACGCGCACGAGGAGCAGGCGGTCCGCGTCGCCGGCGCATCCCGCCACGTCTTCTGTGAGAAGCCGCTCGCGTCCTCTGTGGCGGCGTGCGAACGGATGGTAGCGGCCTGTGCGCGGGCAGGGGTGCAGCTGGGGGTGGGGTATCACCTTCGCCAGGGTCCGGCGCACCAGGAGGCGCGACGGCTCATCTTCGATGGGGCAATTGGGCGTGTGCTGTCAGCCCGCATCCAGTACTTCCACGTCGTCGCCCCCAGTGGAGAGCCCCCGAAGCCGAAGTGGCGGCTCGACCCGGCCCTCGGCGGTGGCGAATTCATCGGTACGGGGAATCACGCACTCGACCTTGCGCGGTACCTGCTCGGCGACGACGTCGCCGCCGTGAAGGCGGCGGCGCTGCGTGCTGCCGGCGACGAGCAGGGACAGGCGGTCACTGTATCCGCGCGCATGCAATCCGGCGCCTTGGTCTCGATCGAGTTCGGGCGCGCGAAACACGCCGAGAACGCGGCCGCGGTCGTCGGATCGAACGGCACGATCGTGCTCCGCGATTCGATTGGGAATTTCAGCGGCGGCACGCTCCTGCTGATGACGGACGCCGGCACGAGTACGCGATCGTGGCCGAGATTGGACGCGTATGCCGCGCAGGTTGATGACTTCGTGAGCGCGGTCCGAAGCGGATCGCGGCCTGCCGCGGACGGCATCGACGGCGTGCGCGTGGCGGAGATCGTTGCAGCGGCAGAGGCGTCGGTCGCGAGCGGCTGTGAGGTCTCGCTCGCCGGACTACCCGACTCCAAAGGCTGAGACCTTGTGCTTCAACCCTTCCTGTCCAACCACGCTGCGCCACCACTCCTCGTGCCAAGCCGCGGGCCTCGAAACCCGTGAACGGGGAAACGGCGACCGATGTCGGAGGTGACACGTGAAGTTCGCGTTCTTTGACGATTTCCAGCTCGGGCTCGTTGACCGGGAGCGGCTCAAGCCTCTCGCGGAGGCGATCGACCTAGGCCGCGGCTCACCGCAGGAGCAGCTGCAGGGCTTGATCGACCGCTACGACGAACTTCGCCCGAGGTTGCTGGCGCTGACCGCGGAGAGAGCGGACGGGCCGGACATCGGGAGCGTCTGTCTACGAGCGCCGGTGCCGCGTCCGGGGCAGCTCATCTGCTCGATCCGCAACTACATCGACGGGCGACCGAGGTCGGAAGAGGCCGACTTCTTTCTCAAGTCACCCCTGTCCGTCGTGGGCAACGAGTCCACGATCACCCTGCCCCCGATCCAGGCGCGGGTGTTCCAGCATGAGCCCGAACTGGCGCTCGTCGTCCGTGGGGCCGGCCGCGGCGTTCCCGTTGACCAGGCGATGGATCACGTGTTCGGCTACACGTGCTTTCTCGACGTCTCGGCCCGCGACGCTGGCGGCTCCTTCTACCGCAAGAAGTCGTTTCCCGCGTTTGGCCCGATGGGGCCCGTACTCGTGACCGCTGACGAGATCGCCGACCCGGGACATGTCCGGATTCGTCTGTGGGTCGATGACACCCTTCGGCAGGACTTCTCCACGGACCAGATGGACCACTCGATTCCC
The DNA here is from genome assembly GCA_021789355.1 of Chloroflexota bacterium. Next base: position 14,652 of record JAJYJR010000001.1, read on the forward strand.
GAGTTGATCGCATCCGCCTCGAGCGTGAGCGGGATCGAGACCGGCGACGTGATCGCCACCGGGACGTACCACATCGGGCTGGGGCCGCTGCAGAACGGCAACTCCGTCGCGATGGAGATCGATGGGATCGGGCGGCTGACCGCCAACGTGGTGGATCCGTTGGATCGCCATTGGGATGTGTGACCCAAGGGGTCGCCGATTAACGCGGAGGAACGGGTGTTGGCGAGCACTACAGCGAGCACCGACACGTGGCGCGGCCTGTTCCATCGAGGTGACCAGGTCGGGGTCAGGTGCGCGCTGATGCGAGGCGGAACCAGCCGCGGCGCAGTCCTGCGAGCGGAGGACCTGCCAGCCAATCGGGGGCTGCGAGAACGGCTGATTCTCGCGATCTATGGGAGCCCGGATCTGCGGCAGGTCGACGGAATCGGGGGCGCGGACCTCGTGAACCCGCAGTCGCCAGCCGTTTGCGCTGCCGAGAGGGAGCACGTGGCGTGATGGATCAACACCGTGTCGTGGCGTTTAGCGAGCGCCTGCTCCCCCTCACCGAGGAGGAGCGACGGATCGAAGCGGAGCCCAACGTCGAGCTCAGGGTCGCGGGTCTCTGGTCCGAAGAGGCGATCGCACGAGCGGCGTCCGACGCAGCCGTGCTCATCGTCGGCTCGGTCGAACCGCTGACAGGGGCCGTTCTCCGATCGCTGCCGCAGTGCCGGCTGATCGTCCGTCGCGGCGTCGGTTACGACAACGTCGACGTGCAGTCCGCCACCGAGCTCGGCATCGCCGTCGCGTTCACGCCCGGCGCGTCGGTCGAGGAGGTGTCAGACCACGCCCTCGCGCTCCTGCTCGTACTCGAACGGCGCGTGGTCGTCCTCGACCGTGCGGTTCGGTCCGGCGCATGGCAGCACGATCCGACGACGATCGCCTCGATCCGCGCGCCGATCCGACGTCTACGGTCGTTGACCCTCGGGATCGTCGGGCTGGGCCAGATCGGCCGGGCCCTCGCCCTGAAGGCGGGTCCCCTGGTCGGCCGCGTGATCGGATCCGACCCGTACCTGTCACACGACGAGGCCGGCGCACTCGGCGTCGAGCTTGTCTCCTTCGAGGAGTTGCTCGAGATCTCCGACCTGATCAGCATCCACGCACCGCTGACGCCCGAGACGCGCCACATGTTCGATGCGCAGGCATTCGCCCGCATGCGGCCGACGACGGGCATCGTCAACACAGCTCGCGGCGCTCTGGTCGACCATGCGGCCCTCGTCGATGCGCTCGCCGCTGGACGGATCGGAGGCGCGGCGCTCGATGTCGTCGACGAAGAGCCCCTCCCTGAGGGTCACCCGCTCCTCGACGCGCCGAACGTGATCCTGACCGGCCACTCTGCCGCGAGCAGCACGTCGTCCACGGGGGAGTTGCGGAGGCGGACGGTCGACGCCGCGCTCGCCGCGCTGCGTGGCGAGGTCCCGCCGGTCCTCGTCGACCCCTCCGTCGTGGAGCGCCCCGCCTTCCGGCTCGCCGCGCGGTGATGAGGGGCAGGGCGACGGGCGCGGCACCGCCGGCGTCTGGGTCGAGGTCAAGCGAAGGGTTGTGTGAGGGTATGCGGAGGAGTGAGCGTTGAAGAAGTACTCGCTGCAGGACATATCGTGGGTGGAGGCCGATCGGCTTCAACGGGACGCAAGCGGCGTCGTGCTCGTGCCGTTCGCGTCGATCGAAGGGCATGGCAGGCACTGTCCGCTCGGGACGGATTCGTGGATGGCGCAGGCGGTCACGGAACGGGCCGCCGAGGTCGCGCATGTCCCGTTCACGCCCCTCATCCCCGCCGGCGTCTCGCCGCAGCACCTCGACGGTCGGCCTGGCACGCTGACGGTTCGCGAGCACATCTTCGTCGAGTATCTCCACGACGTGTGTCGAAGCCTCGTCGCGGGCGGGTGGACGAAGATCGTGCTGGTGAATGGCCACGAGGGCAACATCCCGGCCGTGTGGAACGTGATGCGCCGGATCAAGTACGAGACGGGAGCCCTGTGCATCGGGCTGGACATCGGCGTCCTGATGAAGACCGCCCTCGATGACATCGTCGAGAACCCGCCCGAGGAACTCCCCGCCTGGCACGCGAGCGAGATCGAGACCTCGCTCATGCTCGCCGTCGACCCGGAGATGGTGAACTGGGAGCTAGCGAAGGCCGAGTATCCACACACGCCGAGCGTCGTGGCCGCATCGCGCAAGTTCAACCAGGACGCGGGGTTCTCGAAGTCGATTAGGTTCGGGAAGTACCAAGTCTACATGCCGCAGGAGAACTCCGACTACAGCGTCTCGAGCACCGTGGGGAACCCCGAGCGCGCCACCGCCGAAAAGGGCGCGCGGATGCTGGACCGGTTCGTGAGCATCGCCGTGGACCTGTGCGAGGACCTCAAGGGTCTGGACGTGAACGTGCACACCACGGCATTCGTAGATCGCATGTGACGCCCGAGTGCTAGGTAGGTGCGAAGTGTGAGCGCCATGCTGACCGCAAGTGAACGGATCGGGCAGTTCGTCGCCACGGTCCGTCCGCACGATCTTCCCGACGACATCGTCGAGAACGTGGCCCTTCGTTTCGTCGACACGTTCGCGGTGGCCATCGCGGGCAGTGGCGAGGCGGCGTCGCGCATCACGCGTGAGTACGTTCGGTCCGCGGGCGTATCGGGGGGATCCTCCATCTGGGGGACGAGGGAGTCGGCCTGCCCCGAAGGCGCAGCGTTGGCGAACAGCGTCGCCGGCCACGCGCTCGACTACGACGACGTCGCCTTCCCGCTCACCGGACACCCGAGCGTCGTGCTGCTCCCGGCACTGATCTCGCTGGGCGAGGCCGGGGAAGCGACCGGGGAGGACGTCGCGGCGGGCTACTACGTGGGCTACGAGGTCGCGCAGAAGGTTGGCCGTGTCATCGCCGCCACCCACTACGCGCGCGGGTGGCACTGCACGGCCACGATCGGCGTGATCGGTGCGGCGGCGGCATGCAGTCACCTGCTTCGACTCGACGCCGAAGAGTCTGCCGCCGCGATCGGGATCGCCGCGGCCCAGGTCGCCGGGGTGCGGCGCAGCTTCGGCACGATGGCGAAGCCGCTGCAGGCCGGCAACGCGGCCGCGGCCGGCGTGCGCGCGGCGCGACTGGCGGCGCTCGGCATGACCGCGCCGCTGGACGCGCTCGACGGCCCGTCTGGCTTCGTGGACGTGTACGGGGGTGGCGAGGATCTCGGAGCTGAGCTCGAACGCCTCGGCGAGAGCCCGGGTGAACTCGTCAGCAACGGCGTCTTCGTCAAGAAGTACCCGTGCTGCTACGACACCCAGCGCGCGATCGAGGCGGCGCTGGAACTCGTGCGCGAGCGGCCCATCGATCCGCAGGACATTCGCGCGGTCCGCGTGCGGGTGCACCCCACGGGCCTCACTGCGCTGATGCACTCGAGGCCGGAGACCGGGCTGGAGGGCAAGTTCAGCCTCGAGTACACCGTCTCGGCGGCGGTCCACGACCGAGCGGTCGGGCTCGGCACGTTCACGGACGACGCGGTGCGGCGACCGACGATCCAGGCGCTCCTCCGCAAGGTGGAGCGCTCGGAGGACGAGGGCGACGTCCCGCCGCATCGGGCGGTCGTCGAGGTCGCCCTGGCGGACGGAGAGCGGTGCATCGCGCGGGTCGAGGAGCTGCCGGGGAGCCCGCAGTTACCGCTTTCGGTCGCGGAACTGGACGCGAAGGTGCGCGACTGCGCCTCCTACGCGGGACGGGGCCTCAACGCCCGAGAACTGATCGGCGTGGCGCAGGATTGGCGGCATCGTCCCATCTCGGCGCTCGTCGCGGCGGCCACGGTCCGGTGAGCGGGATGGGAGGCGGTCGGCGCGGGCCGCTGGGCCGTGGCAGTCGGGCGCCCCGGGACGACCCTAGGGAACGAAGGGCGTTGTGGCCCGGACGCGAGCGGAATCGGCGCGGGCGGCCGGGGCGGTGGGTGGGACGATGCCCAGCCGGGACGGCTGACGAAGTAGGCGAGGACGGGCGGTCGGGGTGAGCGAACAGGTGGGTTGGGCAATCGTCGGGACGGGGCGGCACGCCGATACGCGGATGGCACCCGCCCTCCGACGAGCGTCGCGCGGCCGTCTCGTCGCCGTCTTCAGCCGTGACCTCGGCCGAGCCCACGAGTTCGCGGCGAGGCACGGCGCCGACGCGGGGTACGCGTCCTACGAGCGGCTCCTCGACGATCCAGGGGTCGACGTCGTGTACGTGTCGACCCCTCACGCCCTTCATCACGACTTCGTGCTCGGCGCGGCGAAAGCGGGCAAGCACGTGCTCTGTGAGAAGCCGCTGGCGCTGACGGTCAGCGATGCCAGGGAGATGCTCGATGCCTGCCGCGTGTCGGGCGTGCGGCTCGGGGTGTGCTTCCAGAACCGCTTTCATCCGGCGCACGTGGAGACGAGGCGCCTCGTGGCTGAGGGCCGGGTCGGGCAGGTCCAGATGGCGCGCGCGCAGTACAGCCGCCACGGCCTTGAGCCGTTGTCCGGTTGGCGAGCAGACGCGACGATCGGTGGCGCGGGGAGCCTGATGGGACTCGGCCTCCACGCTCTCGATCTCGTGCGGTATGTGTCGGGCGAGGAGTTCGCGGAAGTCACCGCGCTGATGGATTCCGATCCCGCGTCCGGCGTCCTCGACGAGGAAGTCGCACTGCTCGTGCGACTCGGCAACGGCGGGTTTGCCTTCGTCAACGCGAACCGGGACATGCCCTGGGCGACGAACGAGCTCGCGATCGAGGGTTATCGCGCGCGGGTGCGCACGAGCAACACCGTCGGGACGATGCTCCGCGGCAGCCTCGAGGTGGAGACCGAGAACGCGTCGGCCAAGTTCGAGTACTCGGACCCGGACCCAGCCACTGCGCTGTACGCGGCGATGGTCGACGACTTCTGCGACGCCGTCGTCGATGGGCGCGAGCCGAGGGCGACCGGCAGCGACGGGCTTGCGATGGTGCGGCTGACCGAGGCGATCCTGCGATCCGTCACCGAGTCGCGCACGGTTCGGTTGCAGTAGGTGTCGGGACGGACGCGCCAAGGCCGAGCGGCGGCATACCCCGAGCCCGCACCGCTCACGCGATGAGACCCGACGTCGTCGTCGTCGGCTCCGGAAACGCCGCCATCAGCGCCGCCATCAGCGCTCGGCGGGAGGGCGCGCGCGTGCTCGTCCTCGAGCGCGCCCCCGTCGAGTTCCGCGGCGGGAACACGCGGCACACGCGCGACATCCGGCACGCGCACGCGACCAGCCTTCCGAGCGCGCCGGGCGTGTACGCCGAAGACGAGTTCCTGGCGGATCTCGAGAGCGTCAGCGACGGGACGCAGGACCGCTCGTTCGCCCGGCTCGTCGTCGAGGAGTCGGCCGCCCTCCCGGCCTGGATGGAGCGCCACGGCGTGCGCTGGCAGCCGCAGCTGCGCGGGGCGCTCCACCTCTCGCGCACGAACTCGTTCTTCCTCGGCGGCGGCAAGGCCCTGCTGAACGCCTATCACGAGGCCGCGGCGGCGCTCGGCGTCGAGGTCGCGTACGACACCTGCGTGGAGGGTGTGGAGCCGCTCGACGGGAAGGTGCGGATCCGGGTCCGGGGCGCGCCCGATGCGACGCTCGAGGCTCCGGCGGTCGTCGTTGCGGCGGGTGGCTTCGAGGCGAACCTCGACTGGCTGCGCCGCTACTGGGGGGACGCGGTCGACAACTACATCGTCCGAGGCAGCCCGTACAACGACGGCACCATCCTAGCGAACCTGCTGAGCTTGGGCGCCGCGAGCGTCGGCGATCCGAAGGGGTTCCACGCCGTGGCGGTCGACGCGCGGTCGCCGAAGTACGACGGCGGGATCGTGACGCGCGTCGACGCGACGCCCTACGGGGTCGCCGTAAATGCCGACGGCCGGCGCTTCTACGACGAGGGCGAGGACCTGTGGCCGAAGCGCTACGCGAGCTGGGGCAGGCTCATCGCCGAGCAGCCCGGGCAGGCGGCATATGCGCTATTCGACAGCGCCGTCCGGGGCCTCTTCATCCCGTCGGTCTTCCCGGCGGTCGTGGCCGACACCCTCCCCGACCTCGCGCGTGCCCTGCGCCTCGACCCGGCCCGGGTCTCCGGAACCGTCGACGAGTTCAACGGCCACCTCGATCACGGCGGTCGGTTCGACCCGGGCGTCCTCGACGGCGTCTCGACGCAGGGTCTCCATCCCGCGAAGTCGAACTGGGCCGTGCCCATCAGCCGGCCTCCGTTCGGGGCGTACCCACTCCGACCCGGGATCACGTTCACGTACATGGGCGTGAAGGTGGACCTGACGTGCCGCGTCCTGAAGCCGGATGGGAGCGCGCTCCCAGGGATCTTCGCGGCGGGTGAGCTCATGGCGGGCAACGTGCTGACGAAGGGCTATCTAGCGGGTCTCGGACTGACGATCGGGACCGTGTCCGGAATTCGGGCGGGCAGGGAGGCCGCACGACATGCTCGATGAGCTGCTGAAGGATGCGCAACACCAGCTCGAGGTGTGCAACGCGTGCCGCTACTGCGAGGGCTACTGCGCAGTGTTCCCGGCGCTCGAGCGGCGCACCAGCTTCGAACGGGACGCCGTCGCGTACATCGCGAACCTCTGCCACGACTGCCACGACTGCTACTACGCCTGCCCGTACGCACCGCCGCACGAGTTCGGCATCGACCTCCCGCGGGTCCTCGCCGACGTGCGCGTCGCGACGTACGCCGAGGCCACGCCCGTTGGCGCGCTCCGCGCCGCCCGGAACGTCGTGCGCCAAGACCTCAGCCTGACCCTCCTCGGCGGGCTGCTCGTGCTCGTGGTGACGCTGCTCGTGTCCGGATCTGCCATGTTCGCGCCGCAGACTGGGCCCGGCGCTTTCTACCGGGTGATCCCCTGGGCGCTGATGGTCGTCCCCGGGCTCCTGCTCGGGCTGTGGGTCGCCGTCTCGCTCGCGATCGGCGGCTTCCGATTCTACCGGGCGACGGGCGCGACTCCAGACAAGTGGGTGGACGTCCGTGCGCTCGGCGGGGCGACGTGGGAGGCGCTGACCCTGCGCTGGCTGGGCGGCGGAGGAGACGGCTGCCGCTATCCGACATCGCGCGTCTCGAACGCGCGCGTCTATCTCCACACCCTCGTGTTCGGCGGGTTCGCGCTGACGTTCCTGTCGACCGTCATCGCGGCCCTCGAGCAGGACATCCTCGACCAGCTGCCGCCCTACCCGGTCGTCAGCGCGCCCGTGATCACGGGTTCCGTCGGCGGCCTGGCGATGATCGCCGGGTGCGGCGGGCTGCTCGTGCTGAAGGCAAAGGCCAACCGCCGCACGGGCAGTAAGGAGATGCGCGGGCTCGACGTCGCGTTCCTCGCCAACCTCGGGTTCGCCTCGCTCACCGGGATGTCGCTCCTCGCATTCCGGGACACGAGCGTCATGGGCATCCTACTCGTCGCGCACTTCGCCACGCTCGGCACGCTCTACATCACGGCGCCGTACACCAAGTTCGCGCACTTCGTGTACCGGTACGCGGCGCTCGTCCGCAACCGGATCGAGACCGAACGCGAACAGGTCGAGCCCGAGACGGCGGCGCACGGGGACATCGGGCCCGGAGAGAGGTCGGCGTCGGTCCGGGCATAGGGAGGTCTCGGGGTCACTACATGGGTAGTTCACCTGCTGGAGATCCGCGCTTGACAACGGCGCCATACTTGGTCCCAAGGTTGGCGCCGAATGTGGCGCCAACCATCTCCACAGCGTTTCGTCCTCATCAGTGTCGACGGCAGCCCATGTTGCGTTGCCGGTTGGCGGCGGTCGGAGAGCAGAGACGGAGGTGGCCCCCAGTCCGGTTGCCCGGGTTTCGCCAGCGCCGGCCGGCGGCCCGCCGAGATCGTTCGGGGCGGCGGGGCGCGTGGGTCGCGCAGGTAGAAGAGTCCACTACCGACAGGCTTGGCAGAACAATGGTGGTACCGAGCTTGAGAGGCTCGCTGAACGAGATCACGTACGCACAGGTACGTGATCGCATACTCACAGGAAGGCTCATGCCGGGAGAGCGGCTCGTGGAAGCTGATCTCGTCTCGGCGCTTCGGGTCAGTCGCGCGTCAGTGCGAGCCGCTCTGACACGGCTTGCCCATGACGGCCTCGTCGAAAAGCAGCCGAATCGAGGCGCGCGCGTACGGCTCATCGGTGAAGCCGAGGCGATCGAGATCACCGAAGCGCGCTCAGTAGTCGAAGCTCTCGCTTGCCACTACGCGGCGATCAGGGCGACTGATGCGGAACTCTCTGAGCTGTCGGCGCAACTGCGACTGCTTGATCGACTGTTCGCGGATCAGGACCTCTTGGCCTATTCCGATGCAAACAGCCGTCTGCACACCCTCATTCTGGGTGCTTCGCACCACACCACGGCGCAGCGGCTCGCCTCAGCGCTGCAGGGCCAAACGGTGCGTTTCCAGTACCGGACGATCCTGCTGCCAGGGCGAGCACAACAGTCGTTTGGGGAACACCAGGCGATTGTAACTTCAATCATCGCGCACAACCCCGAGGCCGCTGAAACAGCCATGCGGACTCACTTGTGGAACTTGGCCATGAGGCTCTCGGAGAAGATGGGAATGCGTGCTGACGTGGAGCCTTCCCTTCCGGAGTATGCGCTGAGCGAGATGCTCGAGTAGATGTCGCTGTCGGCCCCGGTGCGACGGCGTGGATCATGCCGGAGCTTGAAGCGTGTTACTAGGTCCGCCCAATGGTGGGCGGCAAGTAGGCAGTTGGAGGGTGTGCAAGGGCAGAACCTTCTTCATCGGCGCGCTTGGTCTGCAGATCCCAAGTGGTTCCAACCATGACGTCTCTCTGAGAACTCGGAGGAGCAACAGTGGAGTTATCACGGTGGCACCGCCGACAACTAATGTCGAGTCGGCCAAGGCTTGTTGCCGCCATCACAGGCTGCGTCCTGGTTGCCGCGTGCTCAAGTAGCGCCGCGCCGTCCGCGGCGGACACCGTCGCAGGTGCCGCCTCGTCCCAGGGCGCATCATCATCCTCATCCGCCGGCGTCCCCCCTGACTTGGCTCAAGCCTGGCAGTTCATGCAGCAACAGATGCCGGGCGTGCCGTTGAGCCTTCTCGAGGCGGCGCAGAAGGAAGGGACGGTGATGGTCTACGCGGGGACGTGGACGAGCGCACAGAATGCTCTCGATGCCGGCTTCGAGAAGGTCTTCCCGTTCGTGAAGGTCCAGCTCTACACGGCGGATACCGGGCAGAGGGACGCTCGCTTCCTGGCGGAGGAGAAAGCAGGCAAACACATCGCTGACGTGATCCAAGAGACTGACGTCGGAACCCTCGAGTCCTTTGTGAAGCAGGGTCTCGTGGCGAACTACACGATCAGCAGCTCCGGTGACTATCAGAAGAGCCTGGAAGATCCTGGGTACGCATACCCGCTCCGCGTGGCAATGGTCGGCATCGCGTGGAACACCAACTTGGTGAGCGCGGCAGAGGCACAGGCCCTCAACACCTGGCAGGGCGTGACAGATCCAACCTGGAAGGGTCGCGCGGGTATCGTCGATCCGGCGGCTGGAGGCGTCGCATACCTTCCGTGGTATGCGTGGGACAAGCTGTACGGGCAGTCATTTATCCAGAAGGTCACGGGCAACAAGCCACAGGTATTCTCTGCGATCAACCCGGCGGCGGCCTCTTTGGCCTCCGGCAGCATTTCTGTCCTTCTGAACGCGAGTGAGACCGGGCTCCTGCCGCTCCAGGCGAAGGGGGCACCCATCCAGTGGTCACTTCCGTCGCCGGGAGTTGGGCCGGCGACCCTGCAGGCGGTTGCGGCAAACGCCCCCGATCCGAGCGCTGCCCGGTTGTTCCAGGAGTACACGTTCAGCGCAGCGGGATACCCGCTCTGGCAGAAGGATGGTGGAGCGCCTTCTCGGCTGAACTACCAGGATCAGCGGCCGATAGCCAAGCAGAGCTGGTACCACATGCCCACCACGATGTTCTCGTACGACGCGGCTGCAGCGACCGCAGCTCAGCCCCAGATCGTCAATCTCGTTCACAGTGCGCTTGGCGTAGCGAAGTAGGCGAGACGCCCGTGGTGGCCCGGTGCGCCTCCGCGCGCACCGGGCCACCACGGGCGACTTAAGCGCGGATCCCCAAGCTAGGCCTCAAGCCGAGCGGGACGAACGGACGGGGAAGTCGGACACGGCGTCGGAGCACTGAATTGGGACACTTGCGAACGGCTGCTGCATCGTCGCCTTTGGCCGCCAAGAGACGTGCCGGTCTCGGCCGTGTTCCGCTCTTCGGTGTGGCGTCACTTGGCATCGTCGCGATTGTCTCGCTGTTGGTGCTGCTGCCCACTGCGTCGATCTTCTATGGGTCGCTGCGATCGGAGGCCGATCAGGTCTCTCTGACGCTCGCGAACTGGGCCACGGTCTATCTCGGCCCCTCGTACCGCGGGCCATTCCTCAACACGGTCATTCTGTCGGTCGTCGTCGCCTCGATCTGCGTCGTGCTGGGGACGGGTATGGCTTGGGTCGTGGCACGCACCGATGCTCCAGGGCGCCGTGCCCTGAGCCTGTTGTTGTATCTGCCCGTCATGGTGTCGCCATTGATCACAGCGCTCGCGTGGGTTGCGTTGGCGGCGCCCGCGGCAGGTTTCCTGAACGCGGGGATTCACGCCCTCTTTCCCGGTGTTCAGACCGCCTTCAACATCTATTCACTGCCGGGCGTTGTGTTCGTGATGGTTCTGCACTACGCCCCGTATGCGTATCTTGCTGCCTTCGTCGCAATGCGGGGCCTGGACGCGTCTCTGGAAGACGCGTCGTATGTCTTGGGGGCTGGCCCGCTGACCACGGCCCGGAGGATGACGCTGCCGCTGATCACGCCAGCGCTGGCATCCGGGGCCCTGCTGACCTTTGTGTTCGTGGCCGAGAACTTCTCGGTTCCGACGATGCTCGGAACGCCTGTTGGCTACAACACGCTGCCTTCCAGTCTCTACTTCGATCTGAACGTGGCGCCGGCCCACCCCGGGCTGGCGGCCGCCGCCGGCACGATGCTGCTGGCCCTGGGGCTGCTCGGCACGGTCGTGCAGCGCCGTCTCACCGCCCGGGGACGCCGGTACGTCACGATCGGCGGCAAAGGAGGCCGTCCTCGACTCGTCCGTCTCGGACGCCTTCGCTACCTAGCATCGGGTCTCTGCCTGCTCTACCTGGTGCTCGCCATCTTCCTTCCGTATGCAGCGCTCGTCGCCGGCTCCTTCATGCAATACGTCACATCCACGATTACGCCCACGCTCTTCACGACGAGCAACTACACGGAGCTCGCGTCATCGCAGTACCTGTCGCCGATCGAAAACACGCTGCTCCTGTCCGTGATCGGAGGTTTCGCAGCTAGCCTCTTCTACGTTGTCGTCAGCTACTTCGTGATCAGGGCGCGGACGCGTACGAGGGTAGTGCTCGATTACCTCACGATCGCGCCGACCGCCATCCCCGCGATGGTGCTGGCGATCGGCCTTCTCTGGGCTTTCGTCTCGCTGCCTCTGCCGGTCTACGGCACCCTCTGGATACTGGGACTCGCCTACATCACGAAGTACCTGGGATACGGCGTCCGCCAAACGACGTCGTCGATGGTCCAGATCTCCGCGGAACTGGAGGAGGCTGCGCGAGTCAGCGGTGCTGACGCACTACGAGCGTTCCGCGACATCGTGTTCCCGATCGTTCGGCCTGCGTTTCTATCGCTGTGGATGCTGTTGCTCATCCTGTTTTCCGTGGAAGTGAGCTCGACGATCCTCTTGTATTCGCCGAACACAGAGACCGCCACCGTGCTGCTCTGGAATCAGCTCGCGAACGGTGCGACGACGACGGCCTTCGCGATCGCCGTGCTGCAGGCCACCGCCGTGTTTGCCATCTTGCTCCTACTGAGCCGCGTGTTCGGCACCACGTGGATGCGGGGCGGGGAGTAGTCATGGAACGGCAATGCGATTCGGCCACTAGCGTCCCGGCGATCGAGGTGGAGGCGCTTGCAAAGCGGTTCGGTTCCGTGACGGCCGTCGACTCGTTGTCCTTCAGCGTGGTACGCGGCGAGATCCTTGTCTTGCTCGGATCGAGCGGCTGCGGCAAGACGACGACACTCCGCTGCATCGCGGGTCTGGAGGACGTCTCCGGCGGTCAAATTCGAATCGGGGGCGAAATCGTCGCCTCTGCCGGAGTGCACGTTCCGCCGGAACGCCGTGGCGTCGGCATGGTCTTCCAGTCGTACGCCCTGTGGCCGCACATGAGCGTTCGCCAGAACGTCGGGTATGGGCTTCGCCTGGCGCGAGTGCCGCGGGGTGAGCTCGACGCCAGGGTGGAGGCGGCGCTGGCGACTGTCGGCCTGAAGGGATTGGAAGGTCGGTATCCCTTCGAGCTGAGCGGGGGGCAACAGCAGCGTGTGGCGCTCGCCCGCGGAATCGTGACGCGGCCACGCGTCCTGCTGCTCGATGAGCCGCTGAGCAACCTCGACGCGAAGTTGCGCGAGCAGATGCGCGATGAGCTGCGCGACCTCATCAAGGGGGTGGGCATCACGAGTGTCTACATCACGCACGATCAGACGGAGGCAATGGTCATCGCCGACCGCGTGATCGTCATGAACGACGGGGCGGCGGTAGAAGAGGCCGCTCCCCGCGATCTCTACCGGGCTCCGCGCACGCGGTTCGCTGCACAGTTTGTCGGCATGGCGAGTTTCGTCCCGGCGGTAGCGGTACGGCTCGAGGAGCAGGGCCAGCGGGCCGTATTCCGCAGTGAGGACGGTCTTGAGGTGCGGGCGTGCGGACAACGCGGCGTCCAAGTGGGTACGGCCGTCACGTTGATGATCCGCCCGGAACACGTCGCTCTCGGAGATGGGACCAGGGTGTTGGCCAATCGGTGGGTCGGCCAGGTCAGGAAGAGCGTGTTCCTTGGCGCTACGACGGAGTACGAGGTGGCGGTGGGGACGCATGTCCTGCGGGCTCATGCCGTGGGCGACGTCGAGCTGCGCGGGGAGGTCGCGGTCGGGGTGGCGGCCCAAGACGTGCACTGGCTCGACGCGGAGTAGGCGAGGCGGCGCTCGTCCAGGTTAGGAACAGCAAGAGGAGCGACATGACTGCTACGACCACGGGAAGGACTGCACCGACCGCACCCATCCTTCCCCCGATCGCGATGGAGCCCCGGATCCTACTCGGCCCGGGTCCCGACATGGTCCACCCGCGCGTCACCGCGGCCATGACCGCGCCGCTCCTCGGGCACCTCGACCCCGACTTCCTGGCGATCATGGATGGCACCCAGCAGCTGCTGCGCTACGCGTTTCGCACCGACAACCGCCTGACGCTCCCGATCTCGGGGACCGGCTCGGCCGGCATGGAGGCGGCCGTCGCCTCGATCGTCGAACCCGGCGATCAGGTCCTCGTCTGCATCAACGGGTACTTCGGTGGCCGGATCGCCGAGATGGCGCGGCGCCACGGCGGAGACGTCGAGACGATCGAGCGGCCGTGGGGCGAGGTGTTCGGCCCCGACGAGGTGCGCGACGCGCTCCGCCGCCGGCCTGCCCGCGTGGTCGCGATCGTGCAGGCCGAGACCTCGACGGGGGCGCTGCAACCGCTGCCGGAGATCGCGCAGGTCGTCCACGATCAGGGGGGCCTCCTCGTCGTCGACGCGGTGACGTCGCTGGCGGGTGTGCCCCTCGAGGTCGACGGCTGGGACCTCGACGTCGTCTACAGCGGGACACAGAAGTGTGTCGGCGCGCCGCCAGGGCTCGCGCCGCTCACAATCGGCCCGCGCGCCGAGGAGAAGCTCGCGGCGCGTGCCACGCCCGTCGACACCTGGTACCTCGACCTCTCGATCCTGCAGCGCTACTGGGGCCTCGAGCGGACGTACCACCACACCGCGCCGATCGCGCTCAATTTCGCCCTGTACGAGGCACTCCGCATGATCGCCCAGGAGGGTCTCGAGGCGCGCTGGGAGCGGCACGGGCGCAACGCGCAGCTGCTGTGGGACGGGCTCGAGGCGCTAGGCATGACACTGCAAGTGCCGGCGCAGCACCGTCTCGCGTCGCTCACGACCGTGCGCATCCCCGACGGGGTCGACGACGCGGCGGTGCGGGGGCGCCTGCTGCGCGAATACGGCATCGAGATCGGCGGCGGGTTGGGCGACCTCAAGGGCCGGGTCTGGCGCATCGGGCTCATGGCGTACTCCTCGCGCCCGGAGAACGTCGAGCTACTGCTCGGCGTGCTGCGGCGGATCCTCGGCCGCCGATGATGCGTGACGGAATCGGCCTGGTGGAGCGGGTAGTTGGCATGCGGTCAGTCGGAGGAGGGCAGCGGGTATGACCGAGGCGCGGGCGCGACTGCTCCCGCGGGACGGGACCGACCTCCTCGACCCGTCTCGATGTGCGCTCCTCCTCTGGGACCTGCAGAACGGACTCGGCGGTCACGCGTATGACCTCGCCCGGCTGACGGAACGCTGGAAAGAGCTGCACGATACCGCGCGCGACGCCGGCGTCCTCATCGTGCGAAGCAAACACGTCGCTCCGCCTCTCGAGCTCATGGACGACACCGAGGTGTGGCGGATCATGCGCAAGCAGGGCGTGGAGCGAGTGGAGGATCTGCGCCCGTACATGGTGCGCGGGACCGACGACGTCGCGTTCATCGAGGGGTTCGATCCGGACGCAGCCGAGCTCGTGGTCGAGAAGTCGACACCGTCGCTCTTCGTGGGAACGGCGGCGGAGGCCCGGATTCGCGCGAGCGGGGCGCGCTGCCTCGTGCTTGCCGGCGTCGCCACCGACATCGGGATCGAGTTCACCGCACGCCACGCCGCTGCCCTTGGCTTCTACCCGCTCGTCGCCGAGGACGCCGTCGGTGCGTACACACCGGAGGCGCAGGCGCGAGGCCTCGCGTGTTTGGGCTCGTTCGCCCTGTCCGCCAAGACCGAGACGATCGTGAAGGCGTGGCGTGGCGGCACCCGGAGGGAGGCAGATGTCTAGCGTGAGCACCGCCGACAGCGCGGGAATGACGGCGAAGCTCGCGCGCTTCGTCGAGCGCGCCACCTTCGCCGATCTGCCGCTGGCGACGATCGAGAACGCGAAGCTCGCGATCCTGGACACGCTCGCGTGCGCCCTCGCAGCCTCGCGGTTCCCGGTCGGGACGATCATGATCGACCACGTGCGCGAGACCGGAGCGCCGGGGCGTGCAACCGTGTGGCCGGCCGGTTACCGCACCGCGCCATCCCTCGCGGCGTGGGCGAACGGCCATCTTGCCAACGCCGTCGACTACGACATCAGCCTGCACCTCGACACCCATGTGGCCCCGGCGGCATTCGCGGTCGCCGAGCAGCAGCGCGTCGACGGCCGATCATTTCTGGCTGCGTACATCGCTGGTCGCGAGGTCGGCGCCCGCCTCATGAAGGCGCTCGACGGACAACGCGTGAAAGGGCGTGGCGTCTCGCACCGGGGCTGGTGGCACGTCGGTCTCGTTGCTCCGCTCGACGCCGCTGCGGTCGCCGCGCGCCTCCTCGGCCTCGATGACGGCGGGATCGCGACGGCGATGGGCATCGCGTCGGTCAGCGCAGGCGGGTTCCGGCGCAACCTCGGCACGATGGCGAAGTCGCTCGGCTCCGCCAAGGGCGCACGTGACGGCGTCGACGCGGCGTTCCTCGCGCGTCGCGGTTTCACCGCCGAGCCCGCCATCCTCGAAGCTCCGATGGGACTCATCGAGACGTTGTGCCCGGCGGGCGAGTTCGATTCGGATGCGTTGCTCAGCGGGCTTGGTACGCACTACGAGCTGGAAGCGGCGCCGAAGTGCAAGCCCTTCCCGGCGTGTGGTCCGGCAAACCCGCAGATCGACGCCCTGCTTGAGCTGCAGCGGGCCGAGCACCTCGACCCGCTGCAGGTCGAGCGTGTCGTGGCGAACTTCCACTCGCACTCGCTCCTGCGGCCGCAAGCTCGCGACCAGATAGAGGCCGGGTTCTCGACGCCGTACGTCATCGCGGTGACGCTCACGGACGCCGCGTTCGGGTTGCGTCAGTTGGGCAATGACCGAGTGCAGGACCCTGCCGTCCGTGCCCTGATGGAGAGGATTGCGAACGACCCTGAGGCGCCTGACGGTCGTGTGACTGTCACCATGCGGGACGGACGCACCCTCGTCACCGAGACAACCACCCGTCGGGTTCTGAGTAACTGGGACGAGGTCGCGACGAAGTTCGACGAGTCTGCGGAGACCTGCATGAGCAGCGGTGCCGCTGGTGAGGTGAAGGACGCATTGGCGCGGCTCGAGAGCGCGGCCGACGTCTCAGAAATCATGGGCATCCTCTACTCTGGAACGACTGCTACGAGCGTGCGCAGCAGGATTGTGGCGGATGCGGCGTCCGGTTCGGCAAACGAGAAGAACTGAACCGCAATGCTTGATCGAGCGACACACCAACCCGCCCAGTCGGGACCACGTCGACCGGCAGACACGCGCGGGCCCGCCCGACCCGCGCGTTCGGTCACCCTCCGGGCGTTGCGAACCCTCGGTTCGACGCTGGGTGGCGCCTGGAGCGCCAGCCAGGAACCCCACGACGGCGGCGGCAGGGGGACAGGGAGGAAGGCCCGGCAGCTCCCGTCGCCCCGAACGACAACCCCAGTCAATAGCTGTCACGCCAGGGAGGCGGAGCGTCATGGCTAGGAGAACCTCGGATGACTAGCGCGGCCGTGAAGGAGGCCGAGGCGATCCCCACCGACCAGTTGCTCACGTGGGCGAGCCTCCTCACCCTCGCGGATCTCCCGAGCAGCGCTGTCGAGCGGCTGCGCGATGACCTCGTCGACGGACTCGGCTGCGGCCTCTTCGGATCCACGCTCCCGGCGACGCGCATCATCGGCGACACCCTGTTCGAGCAGGCGGGCAGACGACCAGGCAGTGCGACGGTATGGGGCACCCGGTCACAGGCTGCGCCGCTCGACTCGGTGGTGATCAACGCCGCCGGCCTGAACGGCTTCGAGCTCGACGACGGCAATCGGCTCGTCCGGAACGTCCACGGAGCGGTGACCGTCTATCCCGTGCTCCTCGCCGTCGCGGAGCTGACCGGCCAGGTGTCTGGTCCGGACGTATTCGCCGCCGCGGCCGCCGGGTGGGAAACCTCGGTACGTATCTCTAAGGCGCTTGGGCCGACAGTGATGGATCGCGGCTTCTACGGCACGCCGATGTACGCGACGCTCGGCGCGGCGGTCGCGGCTGGGCGCGCACTTCACCTCGACCCGGAGATGATGAAGGCGGCCTTTGAGCTCGCCCTCCTCCGCTCAAGTGGCCTCAGTGTCACATCTGAGCAGGGGATCGGCAAACCGCTGGCGTCGGGCGAGGCGGTGCGCGCCGGCCTGCTCGCTGCGCTGCTCGCTTCGAAGGGAGCCCGCGGGCCGCGCCACGCCTACGATCACCCAAAGGGCTACGCCGCGACGTACAGCGCATCCGAAGAGCGCACCGACGACGCCCTCATCGTGCGCGAGGGGGACCCGCTCGCGTGCGAGCATATTCTGTTCAAGGCGTATGCCTCCTGCGGCGCGGGCCATCCCGTCGGCGATATCGTCGGGGACATCATGACGAAGCACGCGTCGATCAGCCCCGACGCGGTTGGCAGCGTGCAGATCCGGATCGGGGTCACGGGCGCGCGGCACATTGGCGGCCCGTATGTCCCGAGCGATGTCACGAACGCCCAGTTCAACCTTCGATACTGCGTCGCCGTCCAGCTGCTTGAGGGCGATGTGTCGGTGAGGCAGTTCCGACCCGAACTGCTCGCCGACGAGCGCGTGCTTGAACTGACGAAGCGGATCGAGGTAATCGGCGATCCCGCCGTCGGATCCCGCTCGACTCGTGTCCGGAACGAGGCCTTCGTCACGATGCGGATGAAAGACGGAACGGTTCTCGACGGTCACGCGGAGGCCAGCCGCGACCCTGATCGTGCAGCCATCCGCCGGAAGTTCGTCGGTCTGGCGTCCGGCGTGATCTCCCCATCGACGCAAGCGAGGATCCTGGCCGCCGTCGATGACCTGGAGAACCAACCGAACGCCGCCGCGCTCGCGGCGCTCCTCAGGCCTGAGTGATTTGAACGGACAGGTGTCAGCGCATAGGAAAGGGGCAGGAGTGATCGACAACGGGAAGCCTCGCGCATTCGCTTTCAGCATCACGCCGTTCGATGAGAACGACCGTCTCGATGAGGCGACGCTGCGCGCGCACTTGCGACGCCTGCGCGATGCAGGAATCGGTGTGTACATGGGCGGCAGCGGTGGCGGCGAGGCGTACTCGCTCACACCCGCCGAGCATCAGCGCGTGCTCGAGATCGGCGTCGAGGAAATGAAGGGGAAGGTCCCCGTCTACGCCGCCTCGTTCGAGCCGCGCACCGCCGCGCAGATGTATGAGCATGCGCAGGTGGCGATCAAGGCCGGTGTGGACGCGGTCCAGCTGTACGCCGTCGAAGGCGGACACGGGATGGTCCCGACGGACCGTGAGCTTGAGGCGTACTTCGACGAGCTGATCACGCAGATCGACTCGAAGATCATCATCGCCTCACACCAGGGGCTGCGCTACAAGTTCGACATCGGGCTGCTCAGCAGGCTGATCCACCGGTACGTCGACAAGATCATCGCGGTCAACTTCATTCAAGAATCGCCGAGCTATCTCATCGACATGCACGATGCTTTCGGCGACAAGGTCAAGATCTACAGCGGTGGCACGAAGTGGGCCATCACGAACCTCGGCCTGGGCGGCTGGGGCTTCAACTCCTCCGAAACGAACGTCATGCCGAACACCGCGATGACCGTTATCGAAGCGTTCAAGCGCGGCGATGTCGGGACGGCCGTTGAAGCGCACATGAGCATGCTCCGGCTCACGCGAGCCTTCGACGTCCTCGCGCCAGCGACCCCGCGGCCGATGAAGACGATCCTCCAGCTGCTCGGGCTGCCCTCGGGACAGCTGCGCAAGCCGTACCTGACCCCGGTGGGCGAAGAGCTGGAGAGGATGCGACGGTACCTCGCAAAGTTCGATATTTTGGGGACGGAGCGCAAGTTCGCCGAGTATCGGGCGCGGGTGACCGAGGAGTCTGACGCTCACTGAGGCGCGGCTGCCGAATGGCGCCGTGGCTCCGGCCGACCACCGCCGTTCCGCATTTGAAGTAGTCGCTCCTCGAACCTGTTCTTGATCACGGGCGCGCCCGACCGAGCCATGCGCCGGACATCGATGCTCCAGCCGGCGAGCGACCGCTGTCGAAGTCGCGAGGCCGGTCCCGGCCCGAGATCCTCGAGCTGCCGGCGCGAGTGGAGCCGACGGAAGGGCTGGCTTGTCAACGCACGAACCGTTCAGTGGGTCGCGGCAGCAGCGAAGGCAAGGGATATGACAACGACCAACGACGAAGTAGCTCG
This sequence comes from Chloroflexota bacterium, assembly GCA_021789355.1. The sequence goes on from JAJYJR010000001.1 coordinate 34,008, forward strand.
GCCGCGAGATCGGCCTGAAGTCCATTTACGGGGCGAACAGCTCGCGATCCCGTGCGTGTTCATGCGAGGCGGTACCTCGCGCGGCGCATTTCTGCTGCGACGCGATCTCCCCACCGACCGGGCTTCCCTCGATCGCGTGATCCTCTCCATCTACGGCAGTCCGGATCCACGGCAGATCGACGGGGTCGGTGGGGCGCATCCTCTCACAAGCAAAGTCGCCATCATTGGTTCCTCGACTCGTCCGGACGCGGATGTGGACTACACGTTTGGACAGGTGCGGATCGATGAGCCGGTCGTCGACTACGATGGCAACTGCGGGAACATGTCCGCAGCCGTCGGGCCCTTTGCGATCGAGCAGGGACTCGTTCTCGCCCGAGAGCCGGTGACGACAGTCCGGATCCACAACACGAACACCGGCAAGGTCTTCACGGCGGACGTGCCCGTCTGCGATGGCGTCTCGCGCGTCGAGGGAGACACCGAGATCCCCGGCGTGCCGGGATCGGGCGCTGGCATCTGGCTCGACTTCGCGGATTCCGGGGGCAGCATGACCGGAGGCATACTGCCAACGGGCCTCCGTCGCGAGGAGCTTGGCACGAGCAGGAGCCACCAGTACGTTGTGTCCCTCGTCGATGTCGCGAACCCCTGCGTGTTCGTGCTCGCTTCCGACCTTGGGTTGACAGGCACAGAGTTGCCGACAGACTTCGAACAACGCCCGGAGCTGATGTGTGAGCTCGAGGAGATTCGAAGCGCGGCAGCCGCTCGGTTGGGCTTCGTCTCCGAGGCGTCGCTCGCCACGGAGCAGAGCCCGGCCGTCCCGAAGATGTGCATCGTCGCCCCGCCGCAGGACTACCTCACGAGCGCGGGATCGAAGATATGCGGTGATGACGTTAACCTGGTCGCCCGCAGTATGACGATGCAGCGGCCGCATCCCGCGTATCAGGTGACCGGGGCGACGTGCACGGCAATCGCGGCACTCCTCGCCGACACCGTGGTGGCCCAGGTGTACCGACCCGAGGCTGGTGCGCCCGTCCGGATCGGACATCCGAGCGGGATCATGCGGATCGATGCGATCGTGGAGGACGGGCCGGAGCCGCGGATCCTCCGCGCCGCACAGGAGCGGACGGCGCGTCGGATCATGGATGGCTTCGTCTACGTTCCAGTGGGTAGAGCCGGCATCGAGGCATAGTCACGCGGGTCCGGGAGCCCGTAGCGGACGCGCCCGCTCGACCGCTGGCCGGATCGGCGGCTTCCGTCCTGGCTCCATCAAGCCTGACGGGCCTTCTTGAGGGATGTACTGATCAGCGCGAAGCGCTACCTCCTCTATCGCGACAGCACGGATGGGGGAGGGCCTGATCTCGTGCATGTTCAGGACGGCCCGGAGGAGGATTCCGGAGACGACGAACCGGGCGAACTGACCGATTGGGCAGGGCCAACAGAACGAACGCGAGGACGCGAACAAGAGTCGGAAGGAGGTCGGGCCACCCGGCGGCGGCGAAGTCTGCTTGGATCGAGTTGCCAAGCAGGATGACGAGCATGATCGCGCCGACGAATATCAGGGTACTTAGAGCCTGTGTACGAAAGATCGTGGGCGGCCGGCGCTCACGGAGCGCAGTTCGTCTTCGGCGGTACATGACCGGAACGCCCGTGCGCTTCGGCGTTGACCTGTCGAATGCCCTCGCGCGGCACCAGGGCCGCTATGGCCGAGTGTTGCAGCCCTGAACGGGCGAACCGCTGTGTCAGACCGCCAGCGTCGGTCGAGTGAGGAGTGCGGCGTCTTCCCAGAGAGCCATGAGGCGGTCGGTCTCCTCGACTGCCGTGCCAGCACCGTCGACAACGTCGGCTTGGTCGTACGCCCCGTCCGGTTGTGACCCGATGGCCGAGGACAGGATGGCGGTGCTCGAGACGGTGCGCAAGGCGATCGCGGACGGCGACGTCGACTTCCTGCGTGAGGGGGTCCGCGTGCTGGCCCGGGCGGTCAAGGCCGAAGTCACCGACCTCACCGGCATCCCGCATCTCGAGCGGGATCCGGAGCACCGCCTGACCCGCCGCAACGGGTACCGCGAGCGGCGCGGGGACACGCGGGTGGGCACGGTGGGGCTGGCGTGGAGGGCGGCACAGATGCGGCTGACCTCGCTCCTTGAGAGCGACGCGATGCCGAGAGGATAGCTCTAGTCCGTTGCCCGGACAGTTCCTCCGCCGTGCTTGGAGAGGCGCGGACGCACTCGAACCAGCTGAGGCCTGCGGAACTCCCGCGAGTTGGTCGACCACACAAAGGCGGCACCGGAGTCGAGTCGTGTGAGCTGGGACGGCAGCAGACCAGCCTCACCGAAGTCGGCGTTGGCCCGCTTGATGTGATCGAGCCAGGTCGGGGCCGTGAATCGGTGGACGAAGATGACCGACGAAAGCTCGACCACTTCCCTCGGGACCGACGGAGGATTCTGGGACGCGATCACCACGCTTGTGCCGCGATGACGCATCTCGCGGATCGTCTCGACGATCTTGTTGGTCAGCTTTGGCTGGTCCATGTACTTGTGCGCCTCGTCGAAGACGATGAGCTTGTTGAAGTGACCGCCCTTCCATTCCGCCTGCGAGAACCGCCCGAGCAGAATCATGAACAGCGACAGTGCTTCGTCGCTCTCTATGAGTTCATCGCGGAGATCAACGATCAGGAGCCGCCCCGGGACCAAGTGGTCGCCCACGGTGTCGGTCTCCGAGATGTACGGGCGGGCGAAGCGGAGCCGGGTCTGCGCGATCCGCTTCTGGCCGCTCGACAGATCGCTGACGTCGATCTCGGCCTCAAGCGCATCTGCCGAGATGCGCTCCCGAAGCCTGCGGAAAATGCCGTTCATTGCCTTCGAGTACATCTGGTCGCCCCCCTCAATCCCCATGAGGAGCTTCCAGTCGTCGAGTCGGAGTTCGTTGGCGCCGAGCAACATCGGCCGCACGTCGAGGCCCGGGAAATCAGCCGCGCGGTCCGAGACGAGATCGGGTGGGACGAGGATGCGGACGTCGTCCACACCTGTCGGCACGGCGCCATAGGTGCTGAGCAGGTCGCGAACGGCGGCCTCGTCGTCGTTCGGGTGTGCCATCGCCGCGAACTCGGGCACGTACGAGTTGTCGGTCGAGTAGTGGAACACGACGGCGCCGAGCGGACTCGGCAGCCGATTCACAGGCGTATCCTGGATGAGCGCGGCTTCGATGATGGTGCCAAGGGTGTAGCTCTTCCCCGATCCTTGGACGCCGAAGACGGACACGACGTTCGTTCCGTCCATGTCAAGCGCGACGGGCAGCGCCCCCGGCACCCGCCCAATGACGCCGAACTGGCGACGTGACGGCGCCATGCCGATCACTACGACCGAGGCTGGATCTGGCCCGCCTGTCTGGTCTGCCTGCCGCTCCGGCTCGACCGTCGGTACATCGGGTGCCCTGCGCACGTCACCCGTTTCAGCGCGACCGGCCTGAGCCTCCCCGGCTGGCACCGGCGATGGTCTGCCGCCCGCCGCGGTCCGGACGGTCTCCGAGAAGGACAGACTCGGCGGCAAAGTGGCGTGCCGCTCGTCCGGCCTCAGCAGAAGTCCCTCGATGCTGTCCCGCCCGATCTTCGTGAACTCGATCCCCTCGTCGACGAAGGTGTCGGTCCCGGGGCGTTCGAGGTCGAACACGAGCCCCAGCTCGGCGAACCCGAGCGTGAAACTGGAGTCGGCGGTGTCGATGAAAGTCCGGCAGGCGTCCGCGTATCCGGGCTCGATCAGGCGGTAGCGGAGAGCGCGGTCGAGATAGCGGCGCATGGTAGTAATGACGTAGCGGAGACGCATCACGGCTGCCAGCGATCCTGGTTCCCGTCGATCCTCTGCGTCGAACATCGCCTCCCGCAGCGCCTTCCGCGAGTTCGCAAGCTGCTTTCGCATGGTCAGGGCGAGGTCGGCCGGTATCCCCAGATCGCCCCCCGAGCGAACTTTCAGTTCGACGATGTGGAACGTGATCCTGCGTTCAGAGGGCTCGATCCTCACCACCGCGAGGTCGGAACGCGACAATCCGGATTCAGAATCGGCGGCGACTGCGCGGAACAGCTCCTGGTGCAGATCGAGCGGAATGACGAGTGACCGGCGGAGCGTCCCGTTGTTCTGAAGCCACACTGCGCCGAGCGCCAGCGAGAGTGCCTCGTCGGCGTGGTTGCGGTCAGCCAAGAGACGGAGGCTCGCTCCTGCTCCGACCGCCTGCAGCGAGTCGAGCAGGCGCTCGAGTCGGTCGTCTGCGATCTGCAAGCCATGTCTCGCCAGCGCGGGGCCGATAACAGCCCTAAGTTCGCTCCGTGACTTGGTCGAGACGAGCACGTGCCTCTCCGGGCGCGCGGTGAGCAAGTCTCCGGACTCCACGACGTACCGGGGCGTCGCTCCCTCCCCCGCCGGCGCATCGAGAAACTCGTCCCCAAAGACTGGGTCGATGGTCACGACCCAGTCCGAGGCGCGATGGACGGCATCGATGACGCTTTGTTTCACGCGGTCGAGCTCGAGCCGGACCGCCACATCCTGCACCGCAGTCCCGCCAAGCCGGACCGCTGCGGCGCCGTGAGCGCCCGCGTAGACCCGTTCGAAGAGATCGGAAGCCGTCGGCGAGGCGGCGACTCTTGTCCGCCACGTAGGGGTCTGCCCCTCCAGACGGTAGACCGGCACGGGTTCAACGATCAAGCCGGACCCAAAAAGTGAGCGTCCGTCGGCAGTGCGATCCACCGCTTCGAGTTCGGGCTCGAACCAGTCGAGCAGGAATGTCAGGTGGGCCGGGTAGCTGGAAGGATCTTTGATGAGATCCTCGAGACGGTGCTTGCTGTAGGTGAAGCGCGGCGCAAGTGAGTCCGGGGATGCGGCGAGAAGTGCATCGGCCGCGTCGTTGCGCCAGCGCCGGGCCTCGTCCGGACTTGCCATGAAATCGTCGATCGCACGTCCGAGTTCGTCGTGGTACAGCTCGGACGCGAACATCCGTACGACGTAGCGGCGGGTTCTGCCGAGCGGCTCGTCCTGAAGCTCGAGCAACGACTGCAGGACGGCCTCGCCGCCGCCAGGCTGAATGAAGTTGACAACGGCAGTCTCGACCCAAGGGTGGGCGGACAAGTACCTGACGATACGGCGAGTGATTTCGTGCGGGGCGGCAACCGAGATCCCGGGGGCAGCGAAGCCAAGCCAGTGGGCCAACCTTGACAGGGTCGCGGGGACGTCGCTCGCGGACGGGCGCAGGTAGACCGTCCAGTCGATGCCAAAGCATGCGACCGAGCGAAGCAGCCCGTGGTCTCCGGGAACGACCATAGGAACGTGCTGGGGCAGCACGCCATCGATGGCCGCGGTGAGGCCGGGGACAGTCGGACCCCCTCGTCGCAGAGCTTCAGCGAACGCGGTCGAGTGCCGCAGCCGCCAGAGCAGCCGGAGCGGATGTGTCGGCCCGGCGAGCCTGAGCTCTCCGTGGCCGGGATCGCGCACGACCAGCTGGTCGACCGAGAGCAGAGCCGTTCTCGCCTCCGGATCCGGGGCATTCGAGATCGCCTCTAGCCACGAGTTCGCATATGCCTCGATGACCGGCGCGATGGCTTCAAGGTCGCCCAGCGCCACGAGAGGCGGAAGATCGCTCCCTTCGACGGGCAGGCGGGCATGCTGCACGGCGTCGAACGCCCGTTCTCGCGCGATAAGGAAGTCCTCGGGCACTCCAGTCGGCACTGCGAAGGCTTCCTCCGGCGTGCTCTCGCCGAAGCTCGTGGCGTACCGCCCGAGCGACCGCGGGTCCTCCAGCGTGTAGCGTTCAAGCTCGGAGAGCACGGGCGAGAAACGAAGCTCGAACGAATCGGCGACGTTCTCCCACCCCAGGCGGGCGAGCATCCGGCCCGAACGGGCGTCTTTGGAGAGGACGATGTGCTCGGCGCCGATGGGGCCATCGAATGCCTCGGCTCGCGCGACCAGTCGCGCCCCCGCAACGCTCGTCGCCGACCGAACGGTCGGCTCGGGTCCCGGCAGGTCGGTCTGGATGCGGAGGGTCGTGCTGAGCGCCGTCCGGACGAGGATGCCGGCCGTATCGCGGGCGACCAGCCGGAACCGGTAGAACCCGGGCTCCAGATCCGCAGCATCGACACGGAACGTCCACTGGCCGGACGTGGTCTTGGGCAGCTGTGCCCGCCTCTTGCGAGCGAAGACGCCGGTATCCAGCAAATCATCGTCGCTGTCTCCGACGCGGACGAGGTCGAGCACGAGTTCGTACAGACCATCAATCTCGGCAGGCGCCGGTCTCGCGCGGTAGCGGATGCCGATCCGCGCCTTCGCCTTCTTGAGGGTGGGCTCGACATCGGCCGAGATATCACCCGCGAGAGCGAGCACGCCCAGTTCCCGGAGCTCCACCGGCCCGCCCGGGTGCAGGGACGCGAAATCAACTCCCCGTTCCGCGAGCCTCGACGCGATCTCGTGGCGATCCAGCACGCCATCGCGCAGGGCGTCGGCCAGCCTCCGCTCTAGATCTCCGTCGCTGGTGGCGAGCTGTTCTCCGATCGAGCGAAGACGCTCGGCAGGCGGTTCCGGCTCGGTGAGCGACTCCATTGCACGGAGATTCCGAGTGAGGCGTCCCTTTACTCGCTCCTCGTCTTCCTCCCCGAGCGAGCGATCCGGGATCAGGCCGAGCGCGTCCAAAGCCTGACCGACTGTCTCTGGACTCGGGTCCCGCAGGATGCGCTGCAGGTAATCCACCTGACTTCGCGGGCTGATCCCCAGCGGAACCGCGAGATCCGTGACCTGCCGAACACGGGCCGAAATGGCGGGCGTCGTCGACGCGATCCGTTCCAGCAACTGGGCGCACAGCGTGACGTTGGCATCGCTGACGTCGACGACTTCGAAGGTGGATGCCCCGAAGCTGTCCTCCGCCGCGAGCAGCAGGCCGGCCTCGAGGATCACAACGAGGCGCGCGCCCTGCGCGTCGATGGAGTTCCGAAGTTCGACGACCTTCGTCGGAGAAGCGTGCCACGCCTCGACGGGACTTGCGCGGACGAGGCGCACCACGTCGTCTCCGAGTCTCTCCCAGAGCACACGCGCAACCTGCTCAGCGATCGTCCCGGGAAGATGAGGAACCTGGATGCAGTGGCCCGGCCCACGTTGTCTGACAACTGATTCGACGCGGTCAGCGATGGTCTCGACCAGACCCGGCGGGGGGGCTCCCATGTTCTGAAGAGTCGTCGCCGTGCTCACAGCCGTACCCTCGGCCGCACGGTCTGCGCAAGGTAGGCGTCCGACTGATCCGTGAACACCCCGGTCTCACGGAGTCGCGCCCTGAAGCGTTGCGCGTTGTCGGCAAGCACGCGGATCGCAGCGGGGTCCTCGGCGTCCAGGGCGGGCGCGTGTGCAATGAGAAAGCCGTAACGATCCCGGAAGCGATCGATGAGCTGGTCGACGCGGAGAGGCGCCGTCCGGACGCCCCCTGCCTCGAACCGCACCGCCGAGATCAGAACGAGAGTCTCGAGAAGACTCGGGGAAAGCACGGCCCGGCGCCGCCGCCGCCCGCCGAGCGGCTGCCTCAGGAGACCATCTGAAGCGTTCTTCCCGAGGAGCGAGTCAAGAAGCCATCGGTTGTAGCTCGTCCAGCGGCGTTCCGCGTACTGGCAGAGGACCGCATGGTACGTGCGGAACGCGTTGAACCCCATTCGCCGGTGTCGATGTTCGAGTTCAGTGATCGCCTCCTTGGCGGTGTCGTCCTCCAGGTTGTTACGGAGATCGGCGAGCTGTATGTCGAAGTAGCGTTCGAGCTCAGATGCCTTGGCCTGCTTCTCGAGGCCTGCGATTTCCGCCAGCGTCGTGTGCGGATACGACAGATTCCGCTCCTTCTCCTCGTAGTGGGCGAACTGATCGAGTTTCTTGAGCGCGAGATGGCTGCGCACGTATCGCGCGATCCACTCCTCCTCTCGCGCCCACGCTGCCTCCGCATATTGGGCGATCTGCGAGTTCGCATCCTCCCCGCAGTCCACCACAAGCTCGACCGGCTGTGCGCATCTGCCCGCGCGTTCTCGCGCGTCGCACGTCGAGCAGCGCCACTCGCCGCCCGAGCCCTCGATGGCCACGACGATTCGGAACATCCTCAGGAAGTGCAGGCCGAGGTGGAGCCCGGTTATCCGCCTTATGTGGTCGACAATCGAGGCCCGCGGCAGCACTCGTCGATACGCAAGAACAGCCCGCAGATCCTCGGCGTACATAACCGCCTGCCGCCAGCACAGCGGCTCGACGTCCGGATCCGGACTCTTCGGTGTATCGGCAGGCTGGTCTTCGCCCAGCAGACGAAGCGCAAGACTCGGAAGATCGAGTGTCTCGTCCGTGCTGGGCTCGATGAACGCAAGCAACTCGTCCAGCAGCGCGGCATCCGCGTGCCGTATCCACGAATAGACCTGCCTCGATGCGAAGGAGTCGTTGTTCTCCTTCGGGTTGCGCACCCTTGCCGCGTCAAGGTGGACCGGCCGCGCTACGGTGAAGGCGTCGGGGTCCTTCTTCCTCGTGAAGACCAGATCCGCTCGAAGCCACGCCTCTGATGCCCCTGGGAGATCACGGAATCCTCGAAACAACTCGTTCCCTTCCATCTGTGCCGCCAAGTCCGCGACCGTGATCCTCTGCGACCCAGAGAGGCGTACAACTGGCCGGTTGTCGTGCTTTACGCGCAGCCACAGGAACGTAAGCAGCTGCTCGAGCTCGACGGCACGCACGTCGATGACGCTGATCTGCTCGAGCCGCCATTCCTTGTGCGCACCTTTGAGGAGCATCAGCTGATCGCCTCGATCTGGATTCCTTCGGCAGCGAGTCTCCTGATCCCGTAGAACTGGCGTTCGCCGCGAGCCAGCAGCAACTCATCGGCCGGCATCGCCCCCAGCTGCTCCTTGAAGACGCGCAGGTTGAGCCAGGCACCCTGAAGCTCCTCGCGGCTGGGGCGGAAACCGGCCCGCACGCGCTCAAGCGTCTCGAACAGATCGAGGTCGACGTCGAGTTGGACCCCAGCGCGCTTCGAATGCCGGAGCCTGACCGTGTCGGGTTGAAACTCGATGTAGCGAAGGCCGGACTCCGGGATGACGGGTTCCAGCAAGAAATCAGTGGCGTGGTGAACTACGAAGGTTCGGTCGGATCCTCCGAACTCGCCGACCAATCGGACGGCGAGTCGCGCATCCGACTCTGCCGGAAACCGGCCCTCGCTGTTCGAGATTGCCTGCACGATCTTTCGGAGTGCACCCTCCGTCGACCCCTCGAGCATCTCAACGAACGTACCGAGGCTCCGGTAGGGAAACATCGAAACCCAGCCGGGATCCTCCCGCTCAAAGAAGTAGACTCGCCGGAGCGACGCATGCACGAAAGTGACGAGGTCCGAAACACCGGCGACAGCCGGGTCGGAAGACCGAGCCGATTCGCGGGCTTCGCCGAAGTACCGGATGTCTGCATTGTCGGAATCCCCGTGCGGGAGGATTTCAGCAAGAGGCGCCGACCACAGCCGCCCGTCGAGTTCGGGATCCGCCGCGCGCGCGACGTCGAGCGTTGCGATCAGCTGAAGCAGCCGATCGCGTGCGGCGGAGGGACGGAAGGCAGGCGACGTCACCGCGCCCGCGAAAATCGCATTGTAGAAGCGGCCGGCTACGACAGCGCCGTCATCGGCGCCTTGGGCGAGCTCGACGATCTCCGAGCAATCCCGATCGCCCACCACCGCAAAGGCGAGCGCCGAGCGAAGATCCCGCATAGTGATGTGCAGCCGGCGCCGCAGTCGTGCGACGTCGAGCAGCTTGCGCGTGCGCTCCGCGATGCGAGGACCGAGGACCCGGTCTCGCAGCGCCTTCGCATTGGCCCGTGCATAGCAGGTTGTCGCTGCCACGCATCGCTCACACGGCGCCCATAGCGGCTCGGACGCAAGCAATGCAAGCAGCGCGGGGACCGCCGGCGAGGCATCCGACGTCAGCGCGCGGAGATTGAGGTTGACGAGAACAAGCCACGGGGAATCAGGGGCTGCATGGCCGTCCAGAAGCCGTTCCACGGTCGATGCAAGCATCGGGAACTCGGCGCGATGGCTCTCCAGGAAGTCGAGGAGCCGGCCCTCGTTGATCGCAATCACTCGCGTCTCGCGCCCGGAAAGTGCCGGCTCGGATCCCGCGAAAGGCTCGAAGAACGCCGTGACGACTCGGTCGCTCGTTTCCTCCCCTTCGTCCTGGGAGCCGTCCCAGTTCGTCAGGAACACTCGGTTGGCGAGACGAGCCGTGACGCCGTTACCATCGGGGTGCGTGGCGACGGTTGCTCCGGCCCGCGCCAGTTCCGACTCGAGTCGCTGGACGAATGCCGTCTTGCCGTCTCCCGCGTTGCCCGTGACCACGACAAGCTGGTAAGTCCCGTCGAGAACGTCGCGTGTCAGGTGGTCGTCCAACGCCGTGGGCACGTAGAACCAATCCGTGAAGTCGTCGAGCCCGCGGGTCCCGGCGTTCGAGGTCCGCGATTGCGAGAAGAACGAGAGCAGCCGGTGCTGGTATGCATTCCAGTTCGGACGCACCAGCTCGTCGACCGGCACAGGCGGTGGTCTCCGCACGGGTGGGGCCACCCTGCCAGCATCGCCCTTCAGCGCCGAGAGGCGGTCGCGCAGCTCCCCGGCCGAGCTTAGCCTGTCCCGCCGCTCGGGGGCGAGGCCTTCCAGGAGAAGCTGGCCAAGCCCCTCGGGTTCGGCCAATGCCGCAGCCTGGTCGCGCGCCTCTTGCCGGCTTAGGCGTCTGCCTGCGAGGAGCTCAGCGAGGACGGCGCACAAGGCAAACACATCGCACGACGCGTCCCATCCCGCCGTCGCGACATCGGCCGGTCGGTACGTCACGGTACCAACTTCGGTGGCGCCGACGGTCGCCATTCCTCCGGACACATTGAAGTCGAACAACTTGGCGTGACCATCCGCCAGCACCAGCACGTTCTCGGGTTTCACGTCGCGATGCAGGAGCCCGTGCGTGTGCAGATGCTCAAGGACGTCGGCCAGTTCGGCGCCCAGTTCCAGAACACGCGCGGCAGGAAGGTGCTCGGAGACGAGCGCGTCGAGGGACGTGCCGTCGATCCACGGTGCAAGTTGGAACGTCTCGTGCCGCGAAACAGTGTTGCCGCGCCTCCTGATCGAGTGCATGACCTCAACGAAGGTCGGCTTCACGATCCCCGGGTGATCAGGCATCGCCGCCAGAAGCTCGAACTCACGGCACGGATCCACGCGGTCCCGATACTCCGGCCGGACGAACTTCGCCGCAAACAGAGTCTCGAGCACCGAGTCGTAGACCTGGATGACGAGGGACAGCCCGCCCGTTCGGATCGGGCTGCCACGGACGACGTACCGCTCGTCGATCTCGTCGTTCGCTTCGAACTCCACCGGGAGCCCCGGAGAGGTGGACAGCCGGCGGAGGAACTCGTCGGCGTCGGCCGGTCTCAGGTCCGGTTCGTCCTCCAGTGCTGCGCGAAAGCTCGGCAGCCAGTCGGGCGATACGCGGTCCAGCCCGCCGAAGATCGTGAGGCCGATCTTCGCCGCAGACCAAACATCGGACCGAGCTGAGCTACGGGCCGGAGTCTCCCGGACTTCGGGCGCCACGTAGTCACCGCTCAGCTCCGCTGCGTACCGCGTCACCGCGCCCGGGGGAACAGGAAGGCGGGCGTAGTCGAAGTCTGCGAGGAGCATCCCGCCGTCGGGGTCGAGGTAGATGCACGACGGACTCAGGTTCCGATGTACGACTCCGCCCCGGTGGACCGACGCGAGTGCGCCCAACAGCTCCCTGAACAGGTCCCGCGCGTCACCTTGGTCGGGACGTGTCTCCAAAAGGAGGTGTTCGAGTGACTCGCCCTGGGGCCACTGCGTTACCACGACGAACCCGTCGTCCGCCTCCTCGACGGATGCCACGCGAAGCACCTGTGCTCCGCTGTTGCCCAGTCTCGTCAACGCCGTCAGGTCGCGAAGTGCAACGTCCTTCTGCGCCGCCGCGTCTGCCCCCGTCAACAGCGGATCCAGGCTGTATCGCTTGAGGCGCGAGGGCAGTGTCCCCGCAGGCGCCGCGCGGGGGACTGCGCGCCAGGTCTCCCAGTGTGCGGTCGCCTCGACGAGCTCGAGCAACCTCCACGCCCCGACCTCGTCCGCACCCTTGACCGGGCGCGCGGCCGAGGTCAGGAGATCCGCAAGCCGCTCGGCGCCGTGATCTGGGAAGTCGGGCAGTCGATGATGCGGCTCGGCCCCGAGAAGACGCCCGACAAGCTGGTCGGCGAGCACCACCTGCGAACGGAAGTTGCCCTCGAGATCCGGCTCCGCGTCGGAGACAAGGACCACGAGGGCCTCGAAGTAGGCGCTGGACAGGGCAGGCGCGAGGTCCCTCACGTGTTCCCGGAGGATCTGAGCCTTCCGCTGCGTCAGCTTCACCGGGTTCGGCCGATAGGTCGCGCCTTCTCCGGCGATGCCGGGCAGTTCCCATTCGCGGTCGTTGCCTCTGATCCGACCGATCCACGCCTTGATTTCGATCAGGTGTGCGCGGCCCCTCGGCGAGAAGACGGCCGCGTCGCATTCGTAGAAACGGCCCGGCCTCCACTCCAGCCAGAAGTTCGCCGCGACATGCCAGTCATCTGGCAGCCGGTCGCGGAGCAGCTGAAGGATGACCCTTTCGCCGTCGTTTTCGGGTTGCCCCGCAGAGTGGACGACCGCCATCGCCTACCGCCCTCGGGAATAGCACGCCTTGACCAGCAGCCATTATGGCTCGCCGGCGCCGGCCGGAACTCGCGCTCTGCGCACAGGCCTCCGATCTCTATGGCAGCAAGGCCCCGAGCAGAGACGAAGCTAGTGACGTGCCTGAGGTCCAGCACGAGGCGAAGCCCGCCTCCGAGTCCGACTCCAGTGCGTGCAATCCTCCGACCGTGGCGCGACGGAGCGCGCGTTCGATGGCACCGGCTGCTCGCGGGATCGTGTGCCGAACGTGCCGTCCGTCTCGCACGATGCCGGTCTCGCGACCGCCGACTACGGCCAGCACTGCCCTCAGATCACCGACCGCTCCGGTACCTTCCAGCCTCCATCCAGACTGTCCGTCGACAAGGAGTCGCCACTGCTGCCCCGCAAGCGACACCCGGCGGACCAAGTGCTCGAGTCGCATCCAGGACACCCATCGATCGCTCAGAACCGGAGCGACGATGTCGGGGGCGAGGGAGGCTCGCGCCGCTCGAGCTTCGTCCGGTTGCCCGACCTCGACCCAGACGAGCCCGCCGGGTGTGACCAGAACGTGGTCAGGGAGACGATCGCGCGGGTCAGCCACGCCAACCGCCACGCGGCAGCGCCGGCCGTTTGTCACCGCCAGGTAGCGCTGGTCGGGGTGCAGGTCGCTGCCGAGGTCCCACTCGGGCCCCCACTCCGTGACCGGTCGAATGGCTGTGGCTGCAGCGGAAACGGCCTCCCGGAGTGCCCGATCCCGTCTCTTGTCGGCTACGACACGCAAGGCATCCGGTTCGGATGTAGCAACGCCCAGGCGCCGCGATACGTGGTGCCAGAAGGCAGGCCCAGCAGCTGCGTCAGGAGGCAGCCCGACAAGCGCCGAAAGCCGCGCCGCCGGATCGGCGGTCGCCGTTCCTCGCGACAGTTGTAGTCGGTAGCGCGGCAGATCGAACGAGATGAAAAGCCAGTCTCCGTCAGCGGCATCGGAGGGGATCAGCTGATCGAACCGACCACGGCAACCGGCGCGCCCTTGGCCCCGCCACAGCGTCAGCACTGGGCCGCCCCGATCGTCAGGAACCACGTCGAGGATCTGCTGCGGCGCGAGCCCGGCCGCGGCGACAAGGCTTTCAGGGACCGGCACTCGGGAGGCACGGCGGAGCCGCGGCGAGATCGAGAGCCGAAGCGACCATCCGAAGTCCAGCCTGAAGGTCGCCGGGTTCGTCGACGGGTGCGGGATCTCGCGGGCCGGAGCATGCTCGGGGCAACGCAGGGGTCGCCGTCCGTGCAGGCGTGGCCGGGACCAGTAGTGTCCCTCCTCGCACCACAGCCTGACGAAGTCGCCCTGTCCCTCCGTGCCGCCGAGGCGCCCGCTCGTCGGGAGGGCCCCCCTCCGGACACGCAGATCCTCGCCTTCCCCGGCCTGCGCAGCGGCGGCGGCTGCAGGCCGCTGGACCGGCATGGCGCTTCGGTTCGTGAAACGAGGCTCGGCAGGGTGCGTCTTTGCCGCCTTGTGCGCGTGGTCGGGACACGAGTCCGGGCAGGCCGCGCTGGTTGGCAGCCTCCACCAGTAGTGGCTGCCACGTGCGCACCAGGGTCGATCGAGCCTCCCCGGCCCGCTATTGGTCACTGGGCTCGACATGGCATCCGCCGACGCGCGCCTCGACACCACTCGAGCGGAGCATCGGGCGCCGGCATCGCGCGTTCCGCCTGGAAGCGCGCGACGAGCGAGCGTTCGCGCCGGGTGCACGACTGCAACTCCCTGGGCATCCGGCTAGTCAAGGATCAGGGTCCCGAGGATCGACGACGCGGTTCGCAGGCCAGAGTGCCAGCGGGATGCAAACCCAACCGACGCGTCGGACTCAATCGTCGCCAATGATGCCGCGCGTGCCCGTTGGATGGCCCGGTCGACGGCGATGGCGGAACGGGGAATGACGTGCTTCTGCCGACGAGGCTCGCGGATCGAGCCCGGTTTCCGCATGGCGATCTCATCCAGCGCGGAGACGAGGTCGCGGTACCGGCCTCCGCCCTCAACGCACCAACGGCCCGACTCGTCCACGGCGATGCGCCACTCTCGGCCGGAGAGGGAGAGTCGTCTGGCCAAGTGCTCCAACCTCATCCATTCCACCCAGCGTTCGCTGAGTGCCGGGGTGACGATATCCGGCAGGAGGTCAGACCGCGCGGCGATTGCCTCTTCGACCGCGTCGACCTCGACCCAAACCAGCCCCCCCGGCGTCACCAGATACTCGTCCGAGAGGCGGTCGCGCGGGTCGGCGATTCCGACGGCCACACGGCAGCTTCGACCGCTGGTGACGGCGAGGAATCGATCGTCCTCCTCGAGAGTGCCGACAAGGTCCCAGCCAGTCGCCCAACCCCCAGCCGGGACCCGGCCTCGTACAGCCGCACTGACCGCCGCCTCCAGTTCCGGGTCACCCCTCGTTCTGGCCAGGTCGATCAGCTCGCGGGGATCCCTCGGGGACACGCCGAGCCGACGAGCGACGCGATCCCAGAACCTCGGGTCGACGGGCGATCCCGGCGGCAGGCCGACAAATGCAGCGATCTGCTCCTGAGGCGACGCTGCCGTCGGGCGCGTCAAGGTAATCGTGTAGCGGGGCAGGTCGAACGACAGGAAGAGGAAGTCGCCAAACATTGCATCCCGAGGGACGATCCGCCCGATCGCTCCCCGGCACCAAGCGGTCCCCCTGCCGCGCCAAAGCTGCAGGGTCGACCCTAACCCCCTCGCTGGCACGGCATCGGTCAGCTGCTGCGGCGCCATGCCTATCGCGGCTGCCAGGGAGTCGGGCATGAGGAGCTGTGACGCGTGCCGCAAGTCGTAGGTAACTTCGAGCCTGAGCGACCATCCGGAATCGAGATGGAAGCATGAGGGATCGGACGAGGGATGTCCGGGGTCCCCGGCCGCGTCGTGCAGGGGGCATGAGGCGGGAGCGCGGCCGCGCACCAAGGGCCGTGTCCAGTAGTGGGAGCCGGTCTCGCACCAGTGCCGGCTAACCGCCACGCGATCGTCGAAGCTGGTCCTGCGGCTCCTCTGGCTCGATACGGGTCGCCCCGATGTCCGCGTGCCTGAAGCTGCTGCCTCGAGCCGGGCAGTCAGAATGCGATCCCAGTAGTTGGACCAGTCGACCGAGTCCCAGTCGTCGGTGTTCCAGTCATACCAGTCCGTCGCAGAATCATGCCCGAGCAGCATCCGCCGCTCTCCTGTTGCCCGCACCCTCACGTGCGGAGTCGTACCCAGAACGACGCCGCATCCAAGCCCTTGCCCGGCTCAGGGAGACAGCGTACACGTAGCGGCGACCGTCGGTCGTGGGATCTGCAACATGGTGGTCACCCGCCAGGCATGCTGGTCGCCTTTGTGAACGGTCCCGAGTGTCGGATTTCACGATCTGTTGTGCGTAGGCAACCGGATCACCTCAGGAATAGGGTCGAGACGGGCGATCCTCGTGACGCGCTAGTTGGCACGACGCGCACCGAAGCTCCGTCGCGTTGCGGTCATGGAAAGGAGAACGTGAGGGCTATGATTGGCGGGCGGGGGTCTCTGGACGGAGGCAGAACGATCGCAGCACGGCTTGTCCGGACTGGTCTGAGCGAAACGGAGGCGGCGAGCCTCTGGTCTGTTCCGGTTGCTCAGCCCGAGCCGCACGTGCCGTTCCGGTTCATCGACCTCTTCGCCGGGATCGGCGGGATCCGCCTGGGCCTCGAGCGCGCCGGCGGCCGCTGCGTCTACACGGTCGAGTTCGACCGGTTTGCGATGCAGACCTACAGCGCCAACTTCGGCGAGCTCCTTGCCGATGGCAGCCGGAGGCCGGAGCCGCCGCGCGACATCTACGACGTACGGGTGACGGACCTGCCCCCGTACGACGTCCTCGCGGCCGGGTTCCCCTGCCAGCCGTTCAGCCTCGCGGGAGTCAGCAAGAAGCTCAGCCTGGGGCGCCAGCACGGCTTCGAGGACAAGAAGAGCGGCAACCTGTTCTTCGAGATCATGCGGCTCGTCGACGAGGCCGGGACGCCGCCGCCCATGCTGTTCCTGGAGAACGTCAAGCACCTCACCCGCCATGACAAGGGGAAGACCTTCCGGGTGATCCGGGACACCATCGAGGACCGCGGCTACAACCTCGCCTGGAAGGTCATCGATGCCCAGCCGTGGGTGCCCCAGCACCGTGAGCGCACCTTTATGATCGCCCTGCACCGGGACGTCTATGGGGACCGGTACTTCGAGTTCCCGGAACAGCGGCCGGAGGGACCGCGCCCGGTGCTCGACCGTCTGCTGGAGACCGGGCCGGTCGATCCGAAGTACACGCTGTCGGAGCACCTCTGGGGATACCTGCAGGACTACGCGGCCAAGCACCGGGCGGCCGGCAACGGGTTTGGCTACGGGCTGGTCGGCCCCGCGGATGTCGCGCGAACCCTCAGCGCCCGCTATCACAAGGACGGCTCCGAGATCCTGGTCGCCACAGGCGATCCCACGCCGAGGCGGCTGACGCCGAGGGAGTGCGCGCGCCTCATGGGCTATCCCGACGACTTCGTTGTCCCGGTCTCCGACACGCAGGCCTACCGGCAGTTCGGCAACTCCGTGGCCGTGCCGGTCATCGAATGGCTGGGGCGCGCGATCGTGGAGCAGGGTCTGGTGGCGCCCCTTCCGAACCCCGGTGACTGACCACGGCGCTCGCGTTGCACTGAAGCGCCTCACGGCGGTCGAGGTCGACCCGTCGCGATCGAACCAGCATGAGATCCAGGGCGGAGCCCTCCGGGAGGCACTCAGCTTCGCCTCCGGCCGAACCGAGGGCACGCTCACGGTCGTCTTCCTCGACGACGGCGACGAACCGCGGACGGATGCGACCGTCTACACCCTGTCGAACGTCCGCAGGCGCCACCCTGAACGCGCCCCCGAATATCACCTCTACTACCGAAGCGAACTCATTCAGGGGGTCGCGCGCCCCGGCGACCTGATCGTGGTGATCCGCGAGGACGAGTCGAACGACCTGACGGCACTCATCGCCCGTGCGGGGACGTCGGTCGAGGAGCGTCTCCTTGACCGCGTCTTCTCGCACACGCTGGGCGTGGGCGACGAGTTCATCGGGATCGAGACCCCGTCAGCGACCTCGGCTCGAGGCCAGCTGCTCCTCGGGCTCGCCGCCCCGGCTCCAGCCGAAGGAGCCGTCCTGGACGTGCGCCGGCATCCCCTATACGCCAGCGCCCTGGCAGCCGGCGTACTGCCGACGACGGCGGAGATGGCCCGTGCTGCGCACGAGATCGTCGAAGGGTTGGGGTACAGGGCTGCCGATCCCGACGCACTGATCGAGGCATACCTGGATACCGAGACTGCCCTGTTCGTTGCTCTGAATACCGAGCTCGGGCAGCGACGGGTCACCGCGCTTGCGTCTGGGGGAGCTGACTTCAGTGAACTGCTCGCGTTCTTCAGGGCGAACCTCAATGCCGCTCGGTCGCGGCGTGGTGCCAGTCTGCAGCACCACTTTGCGGCAGTGCTGGATCGGACTGGACTTGCCTACACTGCCCAGTGCACGACGGAGCGGAGGGAAACGCCCGACTTTGTGCTTCCTGGGTGCACCGCGTACCACGATGCCGCCTTCCCGGCTGACCGGCTCCGGATGGTGGCATGCAAGTCGACGGCGCGGGAACGCTGGCGGCAAGTCCTGCGTGAAGCCCGCCGGATCGAGCAGAAGTACCTCCTCACCCTCGATGACCAGCTCACGGACCAGACCGTCAGAGCGATGGTCGATGCACAACTCCGCCCGTTCCTCCCTCGAGCACTCCGGGAGAGGGCCTACGCGCGACGGGTTGTCAGCGAGCTTCTTGGGAGCGTGACCGACTTGGTCGCTGCTCTTCGCGAGGCAGCGTAGACGTGGCAGATGTCGTGGACCGTGCCACTCGCAGTCGGATGATGTCAGGAATCCGTGGCAGGAACACGCGCCCGGAACTGCTGGTCAGGCGCTATCTCCATGCCGAGGGCTTCCGGTACCGCCTGCATGCTCGTCATCTCCCCGGCACGCCTGACATCGTTCTGCCGCGATACCGGGCAGTGATCTTCGTCCACGGCTGCTTCTGGCACCGCCACGAAGGTTGTCAATATGCATACCGTCCGAAGTCGAACACGGAGTTCTGGGAGGCCAAGCTCAGCGCGAACGCGGCGAGAGATGCTCGATCAGTTGACTCGCTCGCCGCTCTGGGTTGGAGCGTATTCATCGTATGGGAGTGCGACACGTCGCCCGCCACGTTGTCCCATATTGGCAGGCTGATCCGGGAGCGGAAGTAGCGCGTCGAGAGGGGTTTACCGGAGGCACCCCCAGGACCTCCGTGCCATTTGAGCTGTCCCGGCGCGCGAGCAGGATGACGCCGAGATGCCGAGACCCCGCTTGACGAACGCACACCGCCCGTCCTGCCCGAAGGGCCACGAGGGCCCGGTGCAGTTATGAAGTGCCGACACGCGGAGACGAATCGGCCCCAGCGCCACGCGGGGACATCTGGCGGAAGCTCTGGCGATGAGCGGCTACCTGGTCGGGCTCGTCTGCTTCCTGCTCGTCGTGGTCGGGCTCACGCCTCGTGTGGCGCGGGGAGTTCAGCGCCCTGCTGGGACGCGGATGGCGGATCAATCTCGGCCAGGTCGCCTGGCTGGCCTTGCTCTCCGGCCCGTTGCGGCCCCCAAGCCTCCGGCGGAAAGGTTGTTGCGAATGCAACCGCCCCGCAGTTAGCACACCCCGCCGCAGTGACGCCGTGGATCCTGGTCGCCGTTAGCGCCCCGCCAGGGCTTGACGGCGAGGCCCACCGGCGTAGACTCTAACGACGTTCGACTCTGAACGGTTCCGAGTCTAAGGCGATGGGAGCGTAGGGACGTGCCGCGGTTCGTTGGGCGGGGTCGAGAGCTACGTGCGCTCCAGGCCGAGCTCGACGAGTGCCAACAGACCGGACAGGGCCGCCTCGTCACCATTCGAGGTCGACGGCAGGTTGGCAAGAGCGCGCTCGCCGAACGATGGCTCGAAGGCTACGGTGGCCCTGCCGTGTTCTTCGAGGCTCATGGCTACACCGAGACGCGGGAACTCGGACGGTTTCGCGACGCGCTCGCGGCGTCTTCGCTGCCCTCGGCTGCGCAGGCGTCGGGCGTCACCTTCGGCGATTGGCAGGCGGCCCTGGTCACCGCGGCGGCAAACGCGTGCCGGGAACGGCCATCCGTCATCGTTCTCGACGAGTTCCCGGATCTGTGCGACAGGGTTCGAGACGCCGATGGCAACGCAGCGCCCAGCCCGCAGGAAGGGGCGATCCGGGCGGCGTGGCGAGAGTTGCAGAAGTTGCCGGTGATGGTTGTTCTCATCGGCTCCGACCTCTCGATGATGACTCGGCTCACGACATACGGCTTCCCGTTGTTTCAGCGGCCGACGCGTCAGATGGTCGTGGAGCCACTGTCTCCACTCGAGGTTTCCCAGATCACAGGTCGAAGCGGAGACGCTGCGATCGATGCCTACCTCGTCACTGGCGGCTTTCCGAAGATCGTCGATCTGTGGCGCGTCGGCAGCCTGGAGTCGTTTCTGCGCAAGGAGCTCGCAGATCCGAGCTCGGAGTATGTGACGGCGGCCGCGCGAATCCTCGATGGCGAGCTACCGGCTGCGATTGCGGCCCGAACGGTGTTGTCCGTCATTGGTGCCGGCGAGCGAACGCACAAGGGCATCGTTGACGGGACGGGCATCGAGGGAAAGAACCTGGGGTATCCACTCCGCACCTTGGCCGACAAGGGCCTCATCACTTCGGCGCTTCCGCTCTCAACCGCCCGGTCTGATGCGCGTCGCTACCGCGTGGCCGACCCCTATCTGCGTTTCTGGCTCCGCTTCATCGAGCCGATCCGTGGCGAGATCGACCGCGGCATCGGAGCAACGAATGCCGGCCGGATAGCGCGAGCCTTCTTGGACTACTCCGGCCTCGCCGTCGAACCGATCGTCCGCTCTGCACTCGAGCGAATGAGTGCGGCTGGCGATGAACGCTTGGGGGGAGGAAGGATCGTCGGCGGCTTCTGGACGAAGGACAACCAAGTCGAGATCGATCTCGTGGGAGCCGATCGGGAGGAGCCCGGCGACAAGCTCCAGCTGAGCTTCGTCGGAACGATCAAATGGCGGTCCGCCAAGGCCCTCGACGGATCTGACATCGCCCGGCTGGAGGCTGCCACTCTCCGCCTGGCCGGCGCCAACCGAGACACCCCTGTCGTTGCCGTATCGAGGCGCGGCTTCGAGCGTATCGCCCGCCCCGTCGCGGAAGTCACCGCGGAGGAGCTGCTCGCAGCCTTCCCGGCGGACTGAGTCGGTCTCTGGGTCGAGCGCCGGACTTACCCACCGGCTGTGACGCACAAGGATGCGGGCATGGAACGTGTGGAGCGTGAAGAGGTCGAGCTGGGAAGCCGGGGTCGGGCACACGGCGCACGATGAGGCGCACGGGCCGGGTATCCTTCCGATCGGCGAACACGGCGGAGGGCGTCTCGGCCACGTCCGCCCCGCAGTCCAGGCACCACGGAATGGGCGTCTAGGCATCCTTAGGGGATCGCCTCGACCGGGCGGCGCACGCTGCGCTGCCAGACCGAGGAGGCTGTACAGGCCCCTGGCAAACGCCAACATGACCCGGCCGCGCGCGCCTCCAGGGCGTGGAAGCAAGCATGGCGCTGACGTCCAGTGCGCCAAAGATCGTCGGTCCGTCCATTCACGGCGGAGTAACTCGCCCCCCGGGGTGGTCACGACCGGGTGGCCCACTCTCGCCTCCGCCCGCAAGCGCGCACGCACCCGCTGGGTCTTGCGCTGGCCGGTGCTCCTGGTCGGTCAAGCTCGGACGCCAGCACGCCTCGCGGTAGGTGGCTCCGACGACGTTCGCCGGCACCGTCCGGTCCTGCCGCCCGCCGCGCTCCGTCCGCCGCCGGTGGGGCGCGGGGCACCCGGAGACGGCGGGAGCCACCCGAGCGAGCCGGGCGGCGGGTCCAAGTCCCCCGTGGGCACAGATCGGAACGCACGCAACCGCCGAGCGAATCGAGCAGCCTATCAACGGTGCAGCTCGATCGCCCGGCGGTGTTGGCCTATGTGCTGACTGGCGCCGATGAAGCCACAGTCAGGCCCGGATCAGTACCCGGCGAGCACCTGGGGCGTGACCGTGTACAGCGTGTGGAGCTGGCCGGCGCTGTTGAACTGGACGACATCCCAGCCCGAGAACACGTTGTGGTACTGGTTGAAGCCCCCCTGTTCGCCGACGCCCTGGTAGGTGATCTTCTGGCCCGACTTCAGCAGTTGGAGACACGTCGCGTAGGTGAAGCACTGCGTGCCGGGCGCGTTGGCGACGTCGGTGATCTTGTTCACCCAGACGGACGGGTCGGTCGAGTTCGCGTCGGTCATCGCAAGCGCCGCGATGATGATCGCGTCGTACATGTTGTCGGCGAGGTCAAGCGGCTGGTTGGTCTTGTAGACCGCCTGATAGTCCTGGACGTAGTGCGTCCAGGCTTCTCCAGTCGGCGGGGTTCCCGCCATGCCCGTCAGGTACTTCGTCGCGTAACTCATGCCCATCGCGTTGGCGATGGTGCTGCTGGCCCCGTTGTCGGTGCCGATGATGGGGACGTTTAGATCGCCCAGCTGTTCCATGTCATGGAACAGGGCGCCCGCCGTCTGGGCATCGCTCTGCCAGAAGATGGCATCGGGGTGCTTGGCGAAGACCTGCTCGATCTCCGTGCGATAGGAACTCTGGTCCGGCGCGATCGCCGCGTTGGCGACGACCGTGCCGCCGTGCGAGGTATACGCCTGCAGGAGGGGCGGAATGATGGTTTGCGAGTTCGCCCCGCTATCGAAGATGAACGCCGCGTGCGTGTAGCCCTGGTGGATCGCATAGGCCGCCTCGGCCTTCGCCATGGTGGCGTCCGAGACGGTGACCCGGAACACGTACTTGTAGTTCATCGTGTCGTAGGTGGTCGCGCCGGCCACCAGGAAGTCCACCAGGTGCGAGGGGTCGAAGAGCTTGATCACGGCGCCCGCGGTGAACACCGTGGGGCCGAGCATGAACGCCGGGTTCTGCAGCAGCAGGGCGTGCCAGGCTGGCACGGCATCGACTGTGTCGCCGGCATCATCCTGGAGCGACGCGGTCAGCGGATGGCCAAGCACGCCGCCTGCCTGGTTGACTTCGTAGATCCCCACCTTGCCGCCGTGGTTCAGCGCGTCGCCCACGAAGGAGATCTTCCCGGTCATCGGGAAGAGCTCGGCCACCACCACGGGCGAGCCCGTGGGGGGCGCCGCACTCGCCGCGGCCCCGACACCTGCGCTGGCGGCGGCCGAAGCCATCGGCGAGGCCGCTGGTGCCGCGCTGGTCACCGCGCTGGATGGCGGCGGGGCCGCGCTCGCGGGCGCGGCTGACGGCGTTGCCGCGCTCGAGCACGCCGCGGCGACGAGCGAGACGGCTGCCACGGCAGCCAGCCAGCGGGGCCATCGGCCCGGGCCACGAACCGTTTGAGATGGGTACATCAGTGCCTCCTCCTGTTGCGCCACGCGATCGTGCTCTCACGCCGCCGGCAGCGCCGGCCTGGCGGCGTGGTCATCGCGCCAGTAGAACCGGGGACGTGGGTTCAGTCGTACGCTGGCGCTCCTCCGCTGGCCTCGACTTTCCCGAGGAAGATCGCGCCCAGGTCCGCCCGGGCGACCTCTGCCGCCGCCCCGGCCAAGTGGTTGCGACCGGCCACCAGGACATACACCCAGTCGGCATGCGCGAGCGCAAGCTCCACGTTCTGCTCGACCACCACGACCGCGGTGCCGGCCGCCGCGATCTCGGCGGCCTTCTCCCACACACGCTCGATGTAGACGGGGGCCAAGCCCCCGGTGGGCTCGTCGAGGAGGAGCACCTTCGGGTCGAGCATCAGGGCGCGTGCGATGGCCAGCATGTTCCGTTGCCCGCCACTCAGGGCTCCGGCGCGGCGCGACGCGGCCGAACGCAGGTCCGGGAAGACCGACAGCACCTGCTCGATGCGCGGACGCGGATCGCCCGAGTGCGTGTAGAACCCCATCTCCAGGTTCTCGATGACGCTCAAGCGGGGGAACACGTTGCTGACCTGCGGCACATAGGCGAGGCCCGCCGCCGTGATCCGGTGGGTCGGGAGACCCGTGACGTCGGTGCCGGCCAGCTCGATCGTGCCGTGCATCAGGGGTAGCAGGCCCACGGCCGCCTTCAGCAGGGTCGACTTGCCGGCCCCGTTGGGTCCCACCACGGCCGTGATGCGGCCCGCCTCGGCGCCCAGGTCGACCAGGGTGTCGATGGGCGCCCCACCGTAGCCGCAGGTGATCTGGTGGAGGGCGAGCGCGGTCATGCCGCAGCCCCCCGGCCAAGGTAGGCGCCCAGCACCTCGTCGCTGCGCCGATGATCGGCCATCGAGCCCACGGCCAGCACGCGGCCCTCGGCCATCACGACCACCGGATCACAGAGGCGGTCGACCACGCCGAGGTTGTGCTCGACCATGAGGAAGGTGATCCCCTCGGCGCGCAACCGGCGGATATGCGCCTCCAGTTGCGCCACCAAGGCCGGGTTGATACCGGCCATCGGCTCGTCGAGCAAGAGCAGCTTCGGGCGCGCCATCACCGCGCGAGCCAGTTCGAGCAAGCGCTTTTGACCGCCGCTCAGGGTCTCGGCATGGTCGTTGCGCAGACCATCGAGACCGAAGATCTCGAGCAGGCCGCGCGCCTCGCGGACGAGCTCGCGCTCGGCGGCGGCGATCCGCCCGCGCCGGAACACGGCGCCCACCAGGGACTCGTCGATCCGGCCCGTGGCGGCCACAAGGACGTTCTCCAGCACGGTCAGACGCTTGAACTCACGGGACAGCTGGAAGGTGCGGATGAGCCCGGCCCGGGCCAGGCGATCGGGCGGCCAGCCGCCCACGTCGTCTCCGCCGTACCGCACGCCGCCGCTCTGCAGGTGCAGGGCGCCAGCGACCACGTCAACGAGCGTGGTCTTGCCCGCACCATTGGGCCCGATAAGGCCACAGATGGTGCCCTCCGGCACATCGAAGGAGCAGCCATTGACCGCCTGCACCCCGCCGTAGGAGTGCACCACGTCGACGACCGACAGCAGCGGCTCACTCACCGGTGGCTACCTCCGTGTGCGACCCCGGGGCCCCGACCGTGCGCTCGAAGTAGCGGCGCCGGACCTCGGGGATCACGCCCTGCGGCCGGAAGTACAGGACCAGGATCACCAGGACGCCGATGGCGATGTTGCGCGTGGCGCCGATGAGGTCCGGATGATCCGGGATGGTCGGCAGTAGTCCGGTGCCCTCGATGATCACGATGCGAACGAGCAGCGCCCCGAGCACGGCGCCCCAGACGTTGCCCCGGCCACCCACGATGAGGGCCGAGAAGACGATCACCGTCTCGACGATGGCCCAGGCGTTGGGGCTCATCGCGCTCAGAAACTCGATCGTGAGCGCCCCCGCGATCCCGGAATAGATGCATCCGATGACCATCGCACTCAGACGCATCCGCACCGTCGGCTTGCCGAAGGCCGCCGCCACGTCGGAGTCCTCGCGGATCGCCCGTAAGGCCCGCCCGAAGGGGGAGTGCTCGATCCGGTAGGCGACGGTGAAGAGGGCGGCCACCGCCACCAGCGCGATCGGGATGAACACGAAGACGTAGTTGTTGGGGTCCACGTTGAGCTGGGCCTCCAGGGGCTGCGGCACCCCGATCAGGCCCTGCTGCCCGTTGAACAGCCCGGTCGCGGTACTGGCCACGCTCCAGGAGATCGTCCACACCGCGACCAGCACCATGGCCAGGTAGTCGCTGCGGATGCGTCGGATGGCGATCACGCCGATCAGGAGCCCCGCTGCGCCGGCCGCCAGGGCCCCGATCACGAGGTCCAGCGGGAACGGCAGGTTCAACCCGAGGATCCACTGCAAGCCGGGCTGATTGGAGGGTGGCAGGGTCGCGATGCCGGCGAAGTAGGCCCCGATGGCCATGAACGTGATGTACGAGAAGTCGAAGATGCCCGCCATCCCGAAGGTGATGTTGAGCCCGAGGGTCAGGATGCAGTAGATGAGGAAGTAGACCGCCAGGGTGGCGAGATAGAAGTTCAGATCGTGCGGCATCTTTCAGCTCACCCTCTCGCGAACAGCGAGGCGATGCCGGCGGGCCGCACGAGCAGCACCGCCACCAATACCAGGAAGGCCACATCGAGCTTGTAGGCGGAGGGGATGAAAACGGCGGAGATCTCCACCACGAGGCCGATCACCACCGCCCCGGCCATCGCCCCATAGGGCCGGCCGATCCCGCCGAACACGACCGCGGCGAAGATCACGAAGAGGAAGGTGACCCCGACGTTGGGATCGAACGAGCCAACGTTCAGGGCCAGCACCCCGCCGGCCAGGCCCGCCAGCACGCCGGACAGGACCCAAACGATGGTGGTCACCCCCTGGGTGGGAATGCCGGTCACCTCGGCCAGACTCTTGTCGTCGGAGATCGCGCGCATCGCCTTGCCGAGCCGGGTGCGGGTGAGCACCAGGTGGATGGCCACCATCACCACGATCGCCAGCGCGATGACCGCCAGTTGCTGCGCCGACAGGAGGAAGGGACCCAGGTTGACCGGAGTGTCCACCCCGATGTTGTAGTTGTGGATGTCGCCGCCCCAGATGGCCAGAATCAGGTTCGAGAGGATCAGCGAGACCGCGAACGTAACGATCAGGATGTGGAACGTGGGCCCCGCCCGACGGGTGAACGGATCGAGCACGAAGCGACTGAGCGCCAGCACCGGGATGGTCATGAGCAGGGCGCCCACGAAGAGGGCCGGCCAGAAGGGCCACCCGAGGCCCACGTTCAGGGTCCAGGTGAGGTAGGCCCCCAGGGTCATGAAATCGCCGTAGGCGAAATTGACGTAGTTGGTCATCCCGAACTGGAGGGTCAGTCCCACTGCCGCCAGGGCCAGGATCGAGGCGGTGACCAACCCGAACCCGATCGAGTTCAGGAAGATGTCCATGCTCAGCGCGCCCCGCTGGCGCGAACCCAGGCGGATCTGCGGGACGCGCTCATCGCACCGATCCCGCGTCGATCGCCGCGTCGAGCACCGCGTCGAGCAGCGCATCGGCCGACGAGACCGGCGCCACGCAGCCGGGTGCCACGATCAGGTGACGGCCGCCGGTCTGGCGGATCGCGTCGGCCACCTCCGCGCGCACCGCATCCGGTGTCCCGTGCACCAGCCGCTCCGGCCCGCGGTGCACGCCGCCCATGAGACTGCGGCGGGTGCGCCCGAGCCCCGCCGCCAGGGAGGGTTCGGTCTCGCGGTCCTCCCAGCTCACGATGTCCACCGGATAGCGGTCCGCTAGGTCAAGCAGGGGGCGCTCCCCGTGGAGATGGAGGATCAGGAGCCAGGCGCGGGCGCGCAGCGCGTCGAGCACCCGCAGGTCGTAGGGGACACCCCACCGGGCGTACGTGTCGGCATCACGCTCGCCCGCCAGCTGCGTGGCGAAGTAGAACCCGTCGGCGCCCGCGTCGAGACACGCCTCGGCGAACGCGATCACGTCGTCGGCAAGGCGGGTCAGGGTGGCGGCGGCCCGGGCCTCATCCTCGAACTCCGGGGCGGCGTCCGGGGTCCCCACGATCTTGGCGGCCATGGTGAGCGGACTGAAGATGGTCTGCACCAGCGGGACCTCGGGGCCCACCCGCGCGCGTACCTGTTGCACGACCGCGACGTGCTGGCGGAGGGTGCCGCGCTCGGGCGAGACGGCGGGCAGGCGCGCCCAGTCCGAGTCCTGGCGAATGGGGCCCGCCGCGTACAGGGTGGTGCCGATGTCGTCGGCCGAGGGACGCACCGTCACCCCGTAGTCGATCACGGAGTACATGCCGGTGGGCATGAGCTTGATGAGATCGACGCCGAAGCGCCGGTGGAACTCGACGGTGGCGTCGGCCAGCAGCTCGGGGGTGTGATCGCGACCCGGGAAGTGGTGCCAGAAGCTCACCGGCACCCGATCGGGCTCCTCGCCGGCGAGGACGGCGGCCAGGCGCTCGCGCGACGACAGGCGCTGCGGCGTGCCGGTCCCCGAACGCGCCGTGTCGTGGCGGCCGCCGGTGGACTGCTGCAGGCTACTCATGCGGGCTCGGCCTCCTCCTCTACACCCGGATTACGAACTCTCGCCGTGAACACCCGCGCTGCCGCTCAAGGCGACGGGCAGCGCCGGCCAAGTGCGCGGTTCCGGCTCCGGCAGGTACTCGCCCGTCGCCGGCTCCAGGCGGTAGCGCCAACCTGGTCCGCTCGCCACCAGCGACGCCAGGGCGGCGTGCAGGGCATCGACATCCGCCCGGGTGGTCCCCAAGCCCATGCTCGCGCGGACCGCGCCCGGGACGTGGCCCCGGTCCCCGCCCGCGATCTCGGCCCGGA
Organism: Chloroflexota bacterium; assembly: GCA_021789355.1. Next base: position 62,073 of record JAJYJR010000001.1, read on the forward strand.
TGACGCCCGCCTCCGAGGGGGCGATCCGCAGCAGATGCAGCACGAGCGGGTGCGCGCAGAAGCAACCGTGTCGCACACCGATCCCATGCTCGGCGCTCAGGATGGCGGCCAGCTCGCTGTGCCAGTACCCCCGCAGGTTGAAGGCGACGATCCCGAGACGGGGAGCACCCACGTCCCACAGCGCGTACAGCTCGAGGCCCGGGATGGTGGCCAGACGCTGGCGCGCATAGGCGGCCAGGGCCAGTTCTTCGTCGGCCAGGTGCGCCATCCCATAGTCGGCCAGCGCCCGACACGCGGCCCCCATCGCCACCGCCCCCACCACGTTCGGCGAGCCCGCTTCCTGGCGCTCCGGCAGCGCCGCCCAGAGCACGCTGTCGAGGGTCACGAAGTCGACCGCTCCCCCGCCCCGCAGATAGGGGGCCTCGTTGGTCAGCCAGTCGGGACGGCCGAGGAGGGCGCCGGCCCCGAAGGGTGCGTACATCTTGTGGCCGGAGACGGCGAGATAGTCCACGGCCCAGGCGCTCACGTCGATCGGGAAATGCGGCGCCAGCTGGGCGCCGTCGAGCAGGACTCGGGCCCCGTGTGCGTGCGCCAAGGCCGCTACCTCGGGGATCGGCCATACCTCCCCGGTCACGTTGGACGCACCGGTCACCGCGACCAGGCGAGGACCGCTGCGCGACCGCCGAAGCGCGGACTCCAGCTGCTCCAGCACGCCCGCCGGACTCGTGGGGATTGACAGGTAGGTGACCTCGAGGCCGCGCCGACGCCAGGGGAGCATGTCCGCGTGGTGCTCCGCCCCGAACGCGACCACCTCGGTCCGCTCGGGCAGCGCGGAGGCGAGCAGGTTGATCGCGTCGGTGGTGTTGCGCACGAAGAGCACCGTGTCGTCGGGGCGCGCCCCGAAGAACCGGCGCACCTCCTCGCGGGCGCCCTCGTAGGCCGCAGTCGCCACCTGCGACTTGAAGCCGGCGCCGCGGTGCACGCTGCTGTACCAGGGGAGAAAGTCGGCGACCGCCTGGGCGACCTCGGTGAGCGCCGGCGTGCTCGCCGCGTAGTCGAGGTTCACGTACCGCCGCGAGGCACCGGTGACGAGGGGTACCGCAATGTCCGCCCCCACGAGCGTGGGTGCCGGCCGCGTAGCCTGAACCTCTCGAAGCGCGCTCATCTGGCCATCGCGGTCACGGCCACGCCGATGCGAGCCGACAGGACATCCGGACTGGCCATCAGCCCATCGAGGATCATCTTCTGCGAGGTGCGCGACTGCGCGACGGCCACCGCACGGGCCCGCTCCGCGTCGCCGGTCTTGATGGCGTCGAGGAGATCCTCATGCTCGTGCACGATCTCGACGGCGCGGGTCGAGTAGAGCAGCCCGATACGGAACAGGCGCTCGAGCTGGTGCAGGGCCTCCTCGAGCGCGCTGGCAAGTCGGTCGTTGCCCCCGGCCCGCGCGACCGTGCAATGGAACTCGGTGTTCCGCTCCAGGAACTCGTCGACGCTGGCCGGATCCTGCTCGTGGTAGCTCGACTGGCACAGGCGCTCCAGAGCGCGCAGCTGGGTCACATCGGCCAGCCGGCTGGCGGCCAGGCTCGCCGCCTCGCCCTCCAGGAGCGCCCGGAAGGCCGTAAGCTCGAGGGTGTCCTTGAGGGTTACCGGTGCCGCGCGACAGCCTGACCGTGGATCGATCTCGACCAGCCGCTCGCGGCGCAGCTGCGCCAGCGCCTCGCGCACCGGGGTCTTGCTGAGACCGAGCTCGGCCGCCACCTGTGCCTCGGTGAATGCCTCACCTGGGGCGATCTCGAGCCGGATGATGCGCCGCAGGATGTATTCATAGGCCGATCTGGTACGGCTGACGTCGGTACCTGATGTATAAGCGACCATGATCGAGCATTCTTGCTAGTGACGATCGGAATGTCGCCTACCCAAGTGGGTAGCTCGAAGCGACAGGGCTTGTCGCCACGCGATCGCCTGATCAGGCCCGCTGCGACGGCTACCCAGTGGGGTTCAGGTTCGAGTCTGGCACGGATGTTCTAATTCACGCTGTGGGCGAGCCCCATGCGGGGTCGCTGCACGTGGACGCGAGGACCCGCCTGACAGCCACGGAGACAGCCCCGGCGGTGCGACGCTGTCCGTCGCGGTGGACGTAGTGGATGAGCAACACGCGTCAGGTGGCGCTCATGAGGCTCCAGATGATGCCATGGACGGGTCCCGGGCAGGCTTTTAACCCTCGTGTCCTGGGTTCGAATCCCAGCCGGCTCACCAGCATGCGGTGTATCCGGAACGTGCAGACCACAAGATGTTGTGCTTGTGGCTGTCAACCCGGGCGATTCGACCCATTCGCCGGCTCACCGTGGGACGAGGCGGCGCTCGATCGGCTGGCCGAGCGGCGGGCCAGGTCGAGCAGGCGGAACACCCCCGTTCTGATCGGCCGGACGCGATCCGTGAGGCAATCGGCGCCGCCGCCGAGTCCCGGTCAGGGGGTGGCACACACGACGTACGCCTGGAAGACGAAGGGGTCCGCCGATGCGGCCAACCCGGCCGCCCACCCGGCGGGAGTCTGCCCGCTCGGGACCGGAGTTGGGATGGGGTTGCCCGGGACAGCCGGGAAGCTGCCCCAAAGCACGTAATCGAGGCCAGAGGCGGACGGCTGCGTGATCTGCCAGCCGCCCCCCGTCGCCACTTCCCCGGTGTTGCAGGCGGCGTACGACCATGCCACGGTCGGTGGAGTCGCAAGCGGAGGGACGGTGGTGGAAGGACCGTAGCGCACCACCACGCTCGTGGGCCCCGCCGGTCCCTGCGGACCCTGGGGACCCGCCGGGCCCGTCGCGCCGACCGGTCCCTGCGGCCCGGTGGCCCCCATCGCCCCGGCCGGGCCCTGGGGTCCCACCGGTCCGGCCGGACCCTGCGCACCCGAGGCCCCCGTGAGCGCCACGCCGGTGCCCCAGCCGGCGCTCGTCTTGGGTCCGTACAGGCGGGACGCGGCCAGGTCGAGGTAGAGGTCGCCGGTGCTACCGAGGGAGGGTGCCGGGGCCCCCTGACCGGAGAGGATCTGGGTGCCCGGGGTGCCTGCCGCCCCCGGGAGCCCGGGGGTGCCCCGCTCGGTCCAGGCGACGCGCGTGCCGACCCGGCAGGCCGGGCGGGCCTGGGCGGCCGAGGTGAGGTAGGTCACCTGGCTCAACTGTCCGTCGTGCAGGCAGGCGTAGTAGGTGCCCCCGCCGCTGCCGTCTGCCACCGCGACCGCCACGCTGCCCACGGCCAACCCGACGGCCACCGAGACCGCCACCACCACCACCTGCCGGGAGACGGCGCCAACCCTGGGACGCACGTGCATCGGGTACCTCCGTCGCGACCTCCAGGCGCGCGGGGCCCACGCTCGCGCTGCACGCTGGGGACGCCCGCCGACTGTATGGCGCGACCCGCATCGGCGTCCAGATGGAGGCGTGTCGGGGGCATACCACCATGCGCACCGCCCGTGTCAGCGGCATCACGCGCGCTGCCGGCCGTGCCCCGCGTACGGGCAGGCCGGCGACGTCGGCTGTAGCGGGACGTCACCCCGGTGGCCCACCGGGCCGTCAGCGATCCAGCCGCGCGAGGGTCGGGCGGCGCGGTGGTGGCACCACCCCCTCGGCCGGCTGGTGGGTAGCCTGCAGGGGCCGCGCTCGGTCGCGGGCAACACTCCAGGACCCACCCACTCAGCCGTGGGACGAGGCGGCGCGGGAGCTGCTGGCCGAGCTCGGTGATGCTCTGTCGGGCGCGCTGGGTCCGCGAGCTCGACGTCGCCCACGAGACCGGGCCTACGATACGTTGAGCACCGCCATCGAGGACACCGTGGCTGCGTCTCCGGCGGTCACCGTCGCGGTGTTGTCGATCGTGCTCGGGCCGCTCCCCACGGTGGCCGCCACCGAGAGCGTGTCCGTGAACCCTGCCGCCAGCGTGCCGATCACCCAGGTGCCGGTCAGCGCGTTGTAGGTGCCCACCGACGGGGTGGCACTGACGAACGTCAATCCAGCCGGCAGCAGGTCGTTGACGTTGACGTTGGTCGCGTCGGAGGGCCCACCGTTGCTCAGGCTGACGGTGAAGGTGACCGTCTGGCCGGGGCTGACGGTCTCGCTGGCGTGCCCGTCGGCGAGCTTGGTGATCGAGAGGTCGGCCTGCGGCGTCAGAGAGTCGGTGTCGGTTGCCGTGTTGTTGCTGGGGTTGGGGTCGGTCAGGCTGGCCGGCGGAGTCACCGTGGCGGTGTCGACGAACACGCCCGCGCCAGCGGGCAGAGACGGATCGACGGTACCCGTCAGTATCAACTGGGCCGTCATGCCGGCCGCGAGATTGAGGCCGGTCCACTCGACCTGCCCGTTGCCCAGGTTGACGTACGTCACACCTCCCGGTGTGTTGGGGCTCGACGGGTTCAGAAAGCCTGTGGGCAGCGTGTCGATCACGTCAGCGCCGGCGACGTTCGCCGGCCCGGCGTTCGAGACGACCACCGTGTACGTGTCTGTCGTGCCGGGCACGACTGTCGTGGCGTTGTCCGTGACGGTGATCGAGAGGTCGGCGGGGATGGCCACGCAGGTCAGGCTGATGGCGCCCGTCGAGGCATTGACCGACACCGACACGGTGCCGGCCGACGAGCCGACCGTGCATGGGCTGCCCTGCAGGGCGGTCAGGGTCGCGGGTCCCGCCGGGCCCTGCGCCCCGGTCGCCCCCTGCCGCCCGGGGATGCCCTGCGGGCCGGCTGGTCCCTGGGGACCCGTTGCGCCTGCCGGACCGGTGCCCCCGGGCGCGCCCGCGAGGGAGACACCGCTGCCCCAGCCGACGCTGGTCTTGGGCCCGTACAGCCGGTACGCGCTCGTGTCGAGGTACACGTCGCCGAGCGATCCGAGGGCGCTCGCCGGCGCCCCGGTCCCCGCCAGCAGCGAGGCACCCGGACTTCCGGCCGGCCCCGCCGGGCCTGCCGGGCCGCTCTTGGTCCAGGCGATGCGATGAGTGCCAGACGGACAGATCGGTCGCGCCTGCTCGCTGGAGGTTACCAGCGTGACATGGCTCAGCAGGCCGCCCCCGAGACACGCGTAGTACGTGCCGCCACCACCAGAGCTGCCGCCCAGGGCGACGGCGACGCTGCCCGCCCCGAACCCGAGGGCGGCCACCAGGGCAAACACGAGCGTCCGACGGACAGATCCGGACAGCAGCGTTCGAACACGCATCGGGACGCTCCTCCTGCCGCCGCCACGCGGGCTTGCCCCTCGCTCGCCTCGGCGTGCTCCGCAGCCTCCGGCAGTGTGAGGCCACCAGGCTGGCACGTCCAGCGAACCGCTGGCCCCTTCAGCCGGTGGGTGACGAGGTGGCGCGTGTAGAAGGTGTGGCGCGGTACCTGTCGAGCGCAGAGGGTGCGGGCGGCTATGTTCCGGAGGTGTCCGACGGCAAAGCTTGCATGGAACGCAGAAACGTGTCCACGTCATCGCTCGGGGCACCGACGCTGCTCACGAGCACGATCGTACCGTCCACGAAGAACCAACAATCCTCGATCTGGGGAGTCCAGTCCACCAGGAACATCCAGCGCTCGTAGCGAAGGCAGGTGGCCTCCCCGACGGGCAGGGTCATCCGCGCGGCCGTCGCGGTGCTGTTGCCTTCGAGAAGGAGGCTAGCGCCGGAAGTCTGGGCCACGACCCTCGCCTCCAGCCCATCGAGCGTCGTGGGCAGCGGCGACCCGTCCACGAGTTCGCTCACGCCGCGCTTCACCATCACGCCGACTTGCTCGGGACTCGCGTCCCGGGCCATCGCCCAGAGGATCTCACCGTGGGCCGGCGACGTGACGTGCCAGCCCGATGGGACCACCACCGAGAGCCCGACCTCGTAGATGCATGAACGCCCTTCGGGGCAGCTGTGGAAGAGGCCACCCCAACGCAGATCGCCGCGGGCCGTGCCGATCGCGACGAGCCCCAGCGCCACGCCTGCGACCGCCACGACCAGTGGCAGCCCGTGGAAACCCCCCGCCTGGGGCCACACCATGAGCTTGAGGCCGAACCCGAACGAGCCGAGCACGAGAGCGGAGCCCAGGGCGAGCACAGGAAGCGCGAGCCCGAGGATGCTGTAGAACCCCGTCGGGTCCGGCAGCAGCAACACCACGAGCACCGTCGCGGCGAGCGCGGGGAGCACGGCTCCGCACAGCATCCCGGCCCAGGCGCGTCGGGAACCGGCTACCGAGGCGGTCACGAACCCGAGAGCGACGAACGCCGCCCCGGCGATGATCAGGCCGCCCTCGGGGAACGTGACCTCGGCCCACGACAGCAGGACGGCGCCGGCCGCCACGCTGACGGCAGCGCCTAGCGTCAGGCCTATGCGGAACGCATGAGGCGATCCGGCCACGACCCCCGATGGAAGCCGGAACCAGTCTTCGTTGTCAGGCGGTTCCATCTCTCCCCTCCTGCAACAGGCCCATGAGTCTCGCCGCGCGGTCGGCACGGTGGACAGGCGACCGTTGGACGTCAGCCGCGTGTCAGAGCCCACGTCTGCCAGCGCGGCAGCCGCGCGCCATCCGATGGCGGCGGTCAATGGGACACGGGGCTGTCGCCGGGTGATGGCCAGACCGTCTCCGTTATCGTGGGATCGAAGAGGTACTCGCGGTCTTCCCGCGCGTGAGTCAGTCGATGTGCACCTTCGCGCAGGCAGTGGAGTAGGCATGCACGCTGCCATCGACGAACGTCCAGACGATGCCCCAGTCGGTGTTGTGGAGGATGGGCGGAATGTCCGCCGGGGTGTTGCGCGCCTGTCCATACGCGTCGCCGTGCGCATCGGTGGTCAGCGTGACCCCCGGCAGGTCGAAGTCGTAGAGGCCGCCCGGAGCACAACTCGTGTCGGTGTAGAAGCTGAGGACCACCTGGTACT